>WJKV01000116.1 GCA_014728875.1 Candidatus Woesearchaeota archaeon
GACGAGGTCTTCGGCCTATTGGAGCCTGACTATTGGAGATACTATCTCTTGCGAGTCTTTCCAGAGACAAAAGACACTGATTTTTCTTGGAAGGATTTCGACGACAAGATAAACAACGAGCTTGTCAAGAATTTCAGCAATTTCGTGAACAGGGTGGTGAGTTTATTGCACAAGATGTGCGATGCAGAAGTCCCTGCCAAGGAAAACATGGACAGCAGGGACAAGGAAGTTTTTGATGCGATCGAAAAGTGCAAAAAGAGTTTTGAAAAGAATCTCGAGCTCGGAAGGATAAAAGAGCCGCTGGAGAAATTCATGGCGTTGTCAAAGACAGGCAATGAATATCTTCAGTCAAAAGAGCCCTGGAAAGTTGAAGAGAACAAGGACTGTCTTGCTGTCTGCAGTGCGTTGATCAAGGCATTGTCGGTTTTTGCAGAGCCGTTCCTTCCTTTCACAAGCGAGAGACTGAAGAGCATGTTTAACCTGAAGAAACTTTCATGGGAGGACCTTGAGCCTGGGAAGCTGTTGCAGTTCAAAGAGAAGATAAACGAGCCTGCGCATCTGTTTGACAGGATATATGTGGAGAAGATACAGAAACAGATACAGGACAAACGTCTCTACGGCGGTTTCAAGAAGCTCGACCTCCGGGTCGCCAAGATCCTTGATGTGAAAGACCATCCGAGCGCTGCAAAATTGTATGTGCTTCAGATAGATCTGGGAAAATTAGGAAAAAGGCAGATTGTTGCAGGCCTCAAAGGATATTACAAGCCAGAAGTATTGAAAGGAAAAAATATAGTGATAGTCGCGAACCTGAAGGAAGCAGAATTGAGAGGCGTCAAGTCACAAGGCATGCTTCTTGCAGCTGTCGACAAGGACAAGAATGTCGGCCTGCTGACTGCTCGCGACAGCAAGCCAGGAGACCAGTGCTATCTTGAAGCATTGAAGCCTACGCCTGCGAAAATTGTTGACATAAAGGACTTCCAGAAGCTGAAGATGACTGTCATGGTAGGAAGGGTAATGTTCAAGGACAAGATGCTGAAAACAGACAAAGAAGACATCATAGCAGAGAACGTGGCAGACGGCGCTCATGTGGAATAAGTGGCTTCAATTAGCAAGAATATAGGTATTTCTTTTTTATGATGCAAAAGGTCTTCATCTTTAACCTGTTTTCCTTTTCTAAGCCTGCTAGTTATTTCATGAAAGCCAGATACAACAAAACCACATTTGAACAATAATTTTAGATAATACTCTACAGGTCTGTGGTAAAACTTGACATATTTGAATGTTGGATGGTTCACAGAGAATCTTGACATATATCTCTTGACAGGTCTGAAATATTCTGTTCCTATTTTTCGTCTCTTAGACAGAAAAAAAGCAGGATGCGGAATTGAAAATATTAGTTTTCCATTCTTCTTAATTACTCTTGCGCATTCTTTTATTGTTTTATCTATGTTTTTAATGTCATGGAATGCCATATTGGAAACTATAAAATCAAAAGAATGTTTTTTTATGCTTTTCAGATTGCTTGAATCTCTTACCAAAAATTTAACATTTAATTTCTGTTTTTTTGATTCTGCTATCTTTATCAATTCTTTTGAATAATCAACGCCGGTGACAATTGCTTTTTTCTTAGCCAGCGTGATAGAAAAATATCCGTTCCCGCAGGCAAGATCCAGGATTTTTTTATTTTTTATATTGCCCAGCAGTTTCAACACAACAGGATTCAAGTAGGTTTTATGGTATACATCTCCAACATCCTCAACCAAATCGCTGTACTCTTTTGCAATTAGATCCCAAGGCGTCTCTTTTTTCCCCATAAAATAGTTTTATTGGGAACGTCCTTAATAAATATATGTCTGATTCTCTATAAAAAACCGATATATTTATATACCCTAATTAGTTACAAGCAAGGGAAATGAGAAGGGGTGCTAGAGAGGAAGGTAGTTCTCTTGACACTGCCCGTATACAGTGGAATAAAAGGGGACAGATCACTTTTTACATAATCATTGGAATCATAATTCTCTTGGCAGCTTTGCTCATAATTTATCTTGCATTTTTCAGGGTAGAAAGACCTGCAGCTGTCCCTGAGATCACTGTGAAGAAGGTTCCGATGCAGGTGCAGCCTGTCTCTATATTCATTGAAGACTGTGTCGAACGGATAGGAAAGCAGGGACTCGAAAGGATGGGGAGACAGGCAGGATGGATAGACCTTGACAGGCCTGAAAAGGTCTTTGGGAACTCTTTTGATTTTCGCTATGACGCGACAAACAGCGACGGTGTGACCTTTAACCCGAACACGCCTCTCGGCCTGAGGATACCGTACTGGTATTATCTTTCTTCCTCAAACAGATGCACTGACTGCAAGTTCTTTGTCAGGATACCTACTCTAAAGCAGATGGAGACGATGCTGAGCGAGTACGTAGAGGAAAATATGGGGATGTGCCTCGAAGGCCTGCAGGCTTTTGAGGAGCAGGGCTTTGAGATACAGGAGCTCGGAGAGCTTGATGTCGAGACCACTATTACAGACTTTGACATAAGGTTTGTGGTTGATTATCCTTTGAAAGCGACAAAAGGAGGAAGTGTTTTTGACATAAATACTTATTATGTGCAGATGCCTGTGCAGTTGAAGAGGATGGTGGAGCTGGGCAGAGAGATACTGAGATCGCAGGCGAACCAGAGCTTCCTTGAATACAATACAATGGCAATGCTGAGCGCGCACGGGAGCACCAACAGCGAAGCTCTGCCGCCTATCGCCGACAGCCAGATAGGACAGGATAAGGTGTTCTGGAGCAAGTTCGCAACAGAACAGAAAGTAAAAGACATACTTTCGACTTACACAAATCTAATCACAATACCGGGGACGCATAATTTCTATCCTGCGACATTGCCGGAAGAGATGTCAGAAATAACCATGCTGCAGGGAATGTATTACGGGTTTGTATTCAACCTATTAGAGGAGGGCAGCAGTTATGACAATATTGATGCGAATTTCTTTTATTTCAACAACTGGCCTATCTTCTTTGACATAACTCCGAGGGAAGGCGATCTTCTGAGGCCTGAAGAGAGCGGAAACACGTTCCAGGGCCTGTTCAGCGTTTTCTCGCAGTCGTACAGGTTCTTTTATGATGTGAGCTATCCTGTTGTTGTTGAACTGAGGGATGTAGATGCATTCCAGGGCAGGGGATTCAGCCTGATGTTCGCGCTCGAATCCAATGTGAGGAACAATGAACCGCTGACACCGGGCATATTCAATGTGCTTTCTGAAGGCGGTCCCGGCTCAAGATTCAGCATGTTCAATAATCCGAACCAGAGGATATCAGGTGACATAGATATCAAGACGACTGCAGGCGGAGAACCGCTTGGCGGGGTAAACATAAGATTTATCTGCAGCGAAGACACTGCGTATATCGGGACGACCGACGAGAACGGCGAGTGGACAGGAAAGTTCCCTATCTGCGAGGGCGGTGTCCTGAGCCTGACAAAACAAGATTATTATGGCGACAAGTTCGCGTTCAGCACTAGGGTAAGGGAAAGCGCGAATGCAGAGGGTGAACTGAAGAAGATAGTCACAAAAGAGGCAAGGATAAAAGTGAGAAGGCCGGAAGCGATAGACAGGATCACCAATGTTCCTTACGGCAGCCTGTCTTATGACGAGTATACTGCGCTGCTCAACCAGGGAACAGACGACCTGAACAAAGAGACAGTCTATATGACGATAACTTTGGTTCCAGAAGATGAATACGGAGAATCATTGACCAGCGTGCTCGTGTTCGAGGAAGACTCTGCTGTAGGCGAAGTAAAACTTGTGCCTGGCAGCTACGAGATCTGGGCGCAATTGATAGACGAGGAAGGCTTCACTATTCCTGAGACGACCAAGGAAGCAGGGGACGAGACAGTCACATTGGACGAAGTCGAGCTCAAGCCTGCACCATTGGGCGGCGCAGTGATGAACGCAGAAACCAATTCAAACTGGAGAGTCACAGAAGACAGCCTTGAGAAGGACAATTATCTGGAATTTTATGTCTTGAAGAGCAAGACTCCGGCAAGGCACGAAGAGCTTGCAGAACTCGGAAAGACAGCTGAAATGAGCGCAGACAAGACAAGCCTGATACTACCAAGATGGATAAGCAAATAAGATTTTTGACAGGAAAAGCATTCTTCATGATCCTGCTAGTATTGACAATGCCGTTATTCTTCTGCACTGCGATGCAGTCTGTCACAGCAGTGCAGTTCGCAGGGACAATAAGGGAAGTGAAGATCTACGGAGAAGCAGGCATCGACCAGGTATTGGACGAGACTGACACCGGCATCAATGTTGAGATACTGGTTGCAGATCCTGATGTAGATCCCAATGACGTGCTGTTCCAGAGCGAACCTATGGAGAACTGTATAGATACTACCGATCCTAATGTAAAGAAATGCGTTGCATATTTCCAGCGGCCGTTGTCAGAAGACAGGATAATCGCGGACGTATCATACGGCACTATCACCTTGGGCGTTCCTTATGTGATAGACGGAAATGCTCCGAGATTCACTTCTTTCAGTGTCACTAAAAGTGTTGCAGAAGGAAAACTGGTCGCGAATTTTGCAGTGACTGACGAAGTTAAGGATACTGGCTCGTGCGCAGGCGTGTCAGGCATCGAGATCGCGACTGATCCTGATTTCACAGACATTGTAGAGCAGAGAAGCTATACACCTGCTGATATCGACGACTGCATGCTCACAGATTCGATCGAGCTTCCGCAGCCGAGTTCTTCCGGCGATTATACTTATTATGCGAGAACTTATGACAGACTGCTGCATCTTCAATTAGGGCAGACAGTCAGCACATTGTATGTTGATGTTGATCTTCCTCTGATAAGCGATCCTGTCCTATTGTATCAAGGCGCAGAATCGGTCTATGTCATGCCCGGAACAAGGGATTATGAGCTGAAGGTTGAGATAGACGAGAATTACGGGCTTCACGAAGTGCTTGCAGACCTTACAGACTTCGGAGGGCAGGCTGACGTAAACGGCAGCTGCACAAAAGTGTCAGGCCTGTTCGACTGCAGATGGGATGTCAGGCCTACAATAACTGACACTACCTCTTCATTCAGCGGTTCAATAAAAGCTGTTGACCTGGAAGGAAACAGCCAGACTAAAACTTTCACAATAGATGTGCAGAATGACAACCAGGCGCCCGAGATAAGCTCTATCACGACTGATACCAACGACATGATAGGAGGGTATGAGACGACTGTGATGGCGGCTGTGACTGACGCCGGTGTCGGCTATAAAGAAGAGGACATACTTGCGGATTTCACAGCTGTGAATCCTTCGCTTGATTCGAGACTGCCTGCTGACGAGTGCGTGGATGATGTCTGCTACTGGTACGGCGTCACTGCGACAAGAGAAGGCGTCAAGACAATAACAATTTTTGCTACAGATCTATACGGACAGTCAGAGAGCAGGTCAGAAAGCATAACTGCTGACATCACAAAGCCCATGATAACAGATGTTACGCAGAGCACTGCGTATCCTACTGCGTCTGATCCGACTCCTCTGGTGTTCTCGATAAATGCGACAGACGAGAACGGCATAGAAACCGCGTATCTTGATTCAACAGAAGTTAGCACCATCACAGACCCTGTGGAAGGCACGTGCGACCAGGGAATGTGCGTGTTCGCTGTCGCAGATCTCATAACGAGCAGCACTGTGGGCGATGTGCGCTTTGTCGCTGTGGACAAGGCAGGCAATCCGAGCGAGATATTGTCATATGCCATCCAGGTGTTCGAGACTGACATCGACACTGTTCCTAACGAGATAGGCCTGGTTGTCGGGGATCCGTCCCCGCAGAAGCTTGACAGGAAAATCGCAACATTGACGCCGACAAAAGTCTTTGTGCCTGTAACATTCCAGCACCAGCCTCTGGTCGCTGTGAGGGCAAAGACAGCTGTGTGCGAAGGCCTTGCGCCTTTCCTTGTGCAACTGGGCGGCGACAATCCTTATTTCGTGGGTGCTGAACTTGACGATTCTTATCTTGTGTTTGACATCCTGCTTGACGAGGCCACGAGCAAGCTGGACAGGATAGATTTCAACTGTTCGATCTACAGCCTTGTCGCAAGAGAAACCACTGTGTATTCCAATCCTGAGATTGACAATATCACCGCATCCATTGAATTATACAATATTCCTGTCGGCGAGCTGGGAGACAACGTGATGAACAAGCTGGGGGACATTGAGAAGAGCGTCGACAAGAACTGGTGGGAATGGATAGGTTATGCAGAACAATTGTTCGAAGGCTTGAGAAAGATATGCAAGCTTATCGATGTCGTGAAGAATATCTATACTGCGGTGGAGGCAATGAAGCCTATTGTGTACGCAGCTTCGCTGGCGCTGGAAGAGATCAGCGGAACAGGACAGGCATTGTGGGATTCCTTCCTGACACTGGAATGCCATATAAGGGTCGCGAAAGAATCGTTGTGGCCTAATGATACCCAATATTATTACACAGAATCCGGTTATGAACAGGCAGGCGGAACAGGAGATTTCACAATATTGGACAGCCTAACAGGCGGGAAATCAGTAGCAGAAGGTGAAGAAGACATAGGCGGTTTCATAAGACGCGTATGCGCGTTCGTGATGTGCAACCAGTGCAACAGAGGATTCGGCATAACAGGCGTCGAGAAGTTCAGCACCATGTTTGACGACATGATAAAGAAAGCCACGAGCGACTCTAAAGAAGGAATGACTCCTACGCAGAAACTGCCGACAGAGACAGAAGAAGAATACAGGCAGAGACTGAGGGACAATCCTCCTGCTGAAGAAGAAGCGCAGCCGCCTGAACAAGAGCCTGAGGAAGAGGATGACGGCAAGGGTTTGTTCGGTCTGGGAATACTTGGTCTGGCTGTTTCTGATATGGAAGGAATAACAGGCGCTGCTGCAGACGAAGTAAGCGATACAGGACAGGGAAAGATCGACCTTAACCTGTTGAAGCCTGTAGGCGAACAGTTCGAGTCGCATTTCAATCCGCGGGACAACTGGCTCGTTGCATTGAATTGTCTCTGTCTTCCGGGACTGATACATAATGCATACAAATACAGGCAGATGCAGTGCATACATGCGCGCTGCATCAGCGACAGTGCAAAAGCAGGATTCAGCACAGCGCCCTGCGATATCGAGCATAAGGTAAAGGAATGCGTGTTCTGGTACGGTGCATTGTTCGAGTTCATACCCGGCTGGCTGCTGGCAGAGCAGATTGCGCGGACTGCGAGGGACATCATACGCGAGCTGCCAGGCAGATTGATCAGTGCTGGAAGAGACACGCTTTGCTGGGAGTTCGACCAGCAGGTCAAGGCTGCAGAAGGGCCTTACATGAAGGTAGAGAAACTTGAAAAATGTTCAGAAGTCGCGAGCACGAGCGGGGATCTCCTGTCAGGAAGGCCGTTGTGGCACATTGCGTGCGGCGCAATAGATCTGGCGATGCTCATCTATTCATGGGACAAGTTTGTGGAAAACTACTTTAATTTTGAGGACATTGATTTTGACTTTTCAATGGACGACCAGTGCAAGGATGCGTTCGATGATTATCACGCTGCTCGGGACGCAGCAGCTGCTGCAGCACCTCCTGCCGCTGCTGAAGGATCGTCAGTGCCTGCAGGTGCAGGACAGATGAACCAGACAGGAGGAGGCGCAGGCTACGCAGGCGGAGGAGGCGGAGCAACCTATACTTAAGATGGAAGAAAGAAAACCAGAATACAAACCAACAGAACATCCGATAAGCAGGGTGGACCCCTCAATAGGAAAACCTCTAAGACCGCATTATCCACAGACAGAGAAAAAAGCCCTGCCTAAGATACATCCGCATTTCACAAAACGATACGCGCACATGAAGTTTTTACTGATACTTGCGATCATCGCAATACTGGTGATAGGTTTTATTGTCATTTTCACGCTAGTGGGCGAGGAACGGCCCACACTCGACATTCCAATCGGCCCTGAAAGAGAAGGGCCGTCTCCCTTACTGGAAGAGGTCGCAGAACTCCCGCCTGAGGAAGTTGTTATGGTAGAAGAAGAGTTTATCGCTGCTGAAGAAGCAGAAGAACTTGAAGAGGAAACCGAATTGCGGGAAGGAC
>WJKV01000117.1 GCA_014728875.1 Candidatus Woesearchaeota archaeon
CTTTCTTTTGTTCGGCGACTGGAACGCAGAGTTCACCTTCTTTGCAAAAGACGTGAAAGAACTCCAGCATGTCTTGACAGAATTCCTGACAACTTTCTCAAGAGACATGAACAGCTATGATATAGTTTATTACTTGGACGGCCATAAATACCCGCCTGTCCCAGAAGGCGTGTTAAAGAGAAATAATTTCAACTGATCCTTCCTATTGCATGGCCTATTCCGTAACCGACAGCGGTCTCAAGCGAAGAAAGACCGAACTCTTTTGCTGCTTTCTTTAGCAGGCCTCTTATGCCTGTGTGTTCCCTTGCCTGTTCAAAAGATTCTTTGAATTTATACATTGTTTTTGCAGGCATCTCTCCTGCCTTGCTATCTACCAGCCTGTCCATGATGCTTGTCATGCCTCTTCCGCAAATAACAGACAATGGTGCCAGAACAGCGGTCCTTGCAGCTACCGGCCCGTACAAAAAAGCAGGACTTACATAAGAGCCGTTCGCATGGCTATAGCCTGCATACGCAGCGCATGCAATGTTCGCAATATCTACAATAGGGATTGTTATTTTCATTATCAGTTTTCTTCTCTTGGTTCATAAATCTCCGGGCTGTGGATGCAAGGAGGATCTCCTCCTTCTTCTTTATAATAGATTATTGTTTTGCCAAGCATGTCAGCCAGTCTTTGCTTTCCGCCCTCTGTGAAATGACCGCTGAAATCTACAGGGTTTTGTCTTTTTTCATGACAGCTTCCAGGATACATCTTGGCAAGATCTCCAAATTCAAGGACTTCTTTTATTCTTTCCTCTGGGATTCCCAGTTCAGAAAACATGTCCGTTAATTGGACCGTCGGACCATTCTCAACATGCACTTCTGCATATTTTGGGAGCACAAAATTCCTGCAATAAAAATTAATCCTGTCTGAAGCATTATAGGCATTCATAAAATCCCGCATCCTGGCACGCTTAATCATCGCATCAGTTACCATAATCCTCAAAGGATCTCCTGCAGGAATCGGATCTTTTTCCGGATTCCAGTTCCAATACGTAAATTCTATTCCAAAATAGGTTTTCGCTGTCGGCGAAAGCTGCCCGCCTTTTGATATGTGAATTGTTCTATTGCCGGCAGGCGCAGATTCTGTCCAGTCAAGCCTTACATCTTCTTTCCTGAAACTCACATTGGCGCTTCCTGCAGTAACTCTGGGACCTGCCCACATTTCATAGACTTCTCCGCGACGTTCCAATATAAAGACTTGTCCTGGTTCATATTCTCGCGTGCACAGACCCATTTGAATGTCCTGCGCCCACGAACTCAGATGATACGGATCCTTGACAAAGAAATAATGCGTCTCTCCTTCTTTCACATTGTCCAGTTCATTCAGAAAGAAAGTCAACAGTTCGTGCGCATTCACTTCATGCAGGATTTCATCTTCGCTTCTCGACCTGGTTCTGAAATCCTTAAGCCTTTGCTCCAGCTGCGCGTTTTTGTCTTGCTCCATTTCTATATCTCTCCTAAAATCTTTTTATAAAGGACACGGCCAAAAATTCTGCATTTTTCAAGTCTATTTATTCTGGTATATTTTCCCGGACCTCTTTCTTAAGCTGTGGTGATATTCTCTCAAGATATGCCCTTTCTCCTTTCCTGCCCGGACCTTTCAGGCACCCATATTCTACAATATCTCTTGCAGGACCGCGTCTTATTCCCAGCATACGCAGGACATTGTGCTTAATGAAACCAGATACAGATGCTTTCCCCGCCATCTTGCCTAAGACAGTATTTGGTTTCCCAACAGCAGGAGAAAATACTAGATAGTGTTCACCTTTATACTCAAAAGGGAATACTCTCGGAAAGTTTCCTTCGTAAGGTTCACCGTCACGAAATACGGGACCTCTTAATTCAGGTTTATAATTTCCAATGTGCTGAAAGTAGAACGAGACGCTTGACTTGAAGCCTCCGTCTTTCATTAATTTTTCAACAGAGCTCATTATCCTATCGTCTGCCTCGAACGCAATCTCAACAAGCGTTCTTGAATGATCCTTGAAATCTGGATCGCAGACATCAATATCCATATAAGAATCGTCGTCCATACTTCCTTTTTTTATTCTAGCTATCTCATTCATTTTAGTTCTGCCCAGCCATGTTTTTTCCTTGATCGCGATCAGATAATGTTCAAGATCTGTCCCTCTATAATTCCTGTCATGCACGCCGATGAATTCATGCTCAGGATAATTATGTTCATACCAGCTCAACAATCTAGTGCCTGCAGTGCCTAACATCACTTTATGTTCTGTGCGTATTTTGAATTCTTCTTCGTTCATTTTCTCCTCCTAACATCACCCATCAATGGTAAGGACTCTGTTCTTAAAACGCACTACAGAAAAATCTGCAGATTTCAGAAATGAATATGGAGAAAGTTGAAAAATGCCCGAAATATTTATTAATCAGGAATAAGAAAAGAGGGTTATGGACAAAAAGATCCTCATAAGTGTACTGTGCATATTATTGATTGTAATAATAGGCTGCTCCCAAGATATAAAGGAAATAGAAGAGCAGCCTGAGCAGAAAGATTTTTTTCTTCAATGGGAACTGCATCATCTGGATTGTTTCGGCCCTAATAATTTATGCAACAGAGTTTACTTGAATACTCAGGATTTCAATCTATTCATCCACAACGGGCCTGACATAACTTTAGATTTGAAAGGAAGGATAGAAGCAGAGAAAGTTCCGCAGATAAAGAATATTCTTCTACAGCTGTCAGAAAAAGAAGAACAGATAAAGAATACGCCAGACTGCGGAGATACAAAAGCAGGAACCTTCAATCTAACTTTCTATCTTGACAAAACTTATTCTTTTTCTAAACTTTATTGCGTCAGAAGCGAGGAAGAAGCTCCTTGGTTTGGACAGATAACCTATCTAGAGCATCTGTTTCATTTAGAAGCAACCCAATTTGGAATACCTCTTGCTTCAAATGAATGAAATTTGATTTAACTGCATAAGCAGAAGAGTATTCCTCCACTACCTCCTCCATCACCACAAGTGCTGCTACATCCTCCACTGCCAGCCCACCCAGACCTGTCTCCGGAAGTAGCTACATCAACTGTATTAATGCAAGATAAACCGCGATAACTACAAACACCACTGCAATTATTTCCATATTCTCCTGCAGGAGAGTTGTCGCTGGTGCAGGCAAATAAATTGCCAACGGAACTTCTTTCAAAATTTGCAGCATTGATCCTCAGACCATAGCCGCCTGTGAAATAGCCTGCGTAACCTGATGATGAAGCTGTTTGACCATAAACTCCATAATTGGTTCCTGAAGCTGCAGTTGCAGAACCATAAACACCCCTTGCACTGCTCCCCGACGCTACTCCGTAAACACCATAACCCGTTGCACAAGAGACTTGACCTTGGACTCCCATTGTATTGGTGCACGAAGATGTTGCAGGATTAACACCGTATATGACTCCAAAAGCAGGGACAAGATTGCTGTTTGTTGCATAAACCGTGCCGCCAACAGTTAGAGTGCCTTCTGTTGGAGAGTCGTCTGCGATTCCCACATTACCTTCAAAATAATTTCTTCCGCCTTTAAAATATCCTGCATAGCCAGAGCTGGAAGAGACATTGCTATAAACACCATATGTTGTACCGCTGCCCTGGGTTGCAACTCCGTATACACCGACACCGGATGTTGAAGTTGCCTGACCAACAACTCCATTCGCGATGCCTGAGAAGAAACCTCCTCTTCCGTCGCCTGCAGTGGACTGTCCGTAAACAGCGTTTGTTGCGCTCGTAGTTACAACCGTAGCTGTTCCTGATCTCATATTTCCTGTTATGTTCGCATTGCCAACAACAGCCAGTACTTGATTAGGACTTGTTGTACCCAGCCCCAATCTATTAGTCGAATTGTCCCATACAAGATTATCATTATCATAACCAATAGTGCTTGCAGCTGTCCAGAATGCAACCCTGTTCGCAGCACCTGTTCCTCCTACTGTTCCTGAACCTGCTTCACTCAAACAACTGCTTCCTTCGATACAGAAATCATTCCCTGCAGTCACATTCAAATTACCATCAAAGGTATAATCGCCTGCTGCAAAATCGCCGGGCACAATCTGGCTTGCAGTATGGCTCACCACACCTGCATAAGCAACAGCAACTAACAATAAGAATATCGATACATAAATCACCAGTTTTTTCATATTTATCTATACCCCTCTGTTTTTTGGGAGACTAATCTCCTTTATAAATGTTTCTATTTCTTCCTTTTAGAACTCTTTTTGGGCTTTTTAGTCTTTCTTTTCTTTGTTTTTCCTGCTTTCTTAGATCTTTTTGCCTTTGCTGTTTTCTTGGTTGTCTTTTTGGCTTTTGTTTTCTTGGTCTTTCCTGTTGTCTTTTTAGTTGTTTTTCCTTTCTTGGCCTTCGTCCTTATCTTTCTTCCTTTTGCTTTTGCTTCCCGCACGATCTTATTCAGTTTGGAAAATGTAAGTTTCTCCCAGTTCTTCCAGCGCGTAGGGCCGTTCTTCATGTAGCCCAGAAGGCACTGCGGTTTTTCTCCGTTTGCTTCAGCTGCAGTCATCACATTCTTGCCAAGTTCTTTGGCTTTTTTGAACACTTCATAATACAATTCCCTGTAGCGGTAGTCCCGCAGAAGATGATGGTCCAGAATATACAGCTCGCACTTTGTCTTCTCTAATATTTTTATAGTATTCTTCAACACCTTTCTAAGATTCTCATAAGAAGCAATAAACCCGAGAAGATAAGTCGGAAACCCGTCCATCACTAAAACATCCGGCTTTTCCTTAATAATCATATTAGCATACTTCTCTATGTAAGGCCCGTCAAGATCAGATGTAAATAACAATTTTTTCTTAGTCGCATCTTCAATCGAAACCATAAGCACGTAACCAACTTTTGATTTCTCAGGACCGTGCCACATGGGCTTGCTGAACTTGATCTTAGTCCGTCCAATCCTCAACTCCTTTCCATCAATCGCCCGTATCAACTTTGCTTTATTCCGTCCTTTCTCAATTATAGAAAGAAGTTCAGCCGCACGACCTTTCTGGCTCTTGTTAATATCCTTTTTCCAGTCTTTAAGAAGTACGGTTTTTCCTTTGAACAGTTCAGGATCCGGTTGATAATGATCGTAGTGATAGTGGGTTACTATGATTATATCACTTTTCTTACAAGAATCGATAATTTCACTATAGAATTTGTTCACAAGCCATGTCCGCCTGACACCATCCAGAGGAAAGCTGTCTTCCTCGATAGCGATTCCAGGATCAATGGTTATGGTAGCATCCCTTGTCTTCACCTGGACACAGCTGCTCTTCACTCCCATGCTGTCGAATGCGATGAATTCTACCTTCATAAAAGCAGGGAGGCATAAATAATTTAAATACCCTTCCCTTTAAAAAGCCAATATGGACTTGCATAAGTTAAAAAAAGAGCAGATCCTGTTGTCAGAATCAGTCATACTTAAAGACAAGATTAGCAAGATAAGGCTTGTCGCAGGTGTTGACCAGAGCTACATAGGCAACAACACCATTATTTCTGCGATTGTCGTTTGCGAATATCCAAGCATGAAGATAGTTGAAAAGAAATACGCAGTGAAAGAGGATGTCAAGTTCCCTTACATACCGGGGTTCATTGCGTACAGGGAAGCGCCCATCATAATAGGGGCTTTTGAGAAGCTGCAGAACAAGCCTGACATCCTGATGTGCAATTTCCACGGCACGCTTCATCCGAGGAAATGCGGGGCAGCCTCCCACATAGGGGTCGCATTGAATGTTCCGACAATAGGAATCGCAAAGAAACTCATGGTGGGAAAAGAAAAAGAAGGACAGATATTCATCGACAGCAAATTGAAAGGCATCGCATTAAGGACAAAAGAGCATGCAAAACCCATATACATAAGCCCCGGACATATGATTACCCTGACAACAAGCGTTAAGACAGTCTCTAAATGCCTGAGGGACCACAAGCTTCCAGAACCGTTATACTTAGCCCATAGATACGCTGTAAAGATAAAAAAGAAACAGAAAGAGAAAGACAGCAAGCTAACAGAAGCCAGTTCTATGAAAAAAATCGAAGCCTGAGTAAAAAGAACAGCAGTATCATAACAGCTGCGATTATCATTGTTATCACCAGCATCTTCTTGTCAGAACCGAATCCGAAAGGCACAGGACCTATCAGACCGACAACACCCACTTTCACTCTGCTTTCCTTGTCTGTTCTGCCTTCTTCATCAATATTGCCGGCAGTGCCTCCTGCTGTTCTTTTCGCGCTGAAAAACATGCTGCTGAATACTATGATAAAACCTATGAATATCACGATGATTCCGATCTGCACCATTGTTGCCTGGTTCATTCTAATCCCATCCTAACAGCCTGCTTATCAGGTCTGTTATCAGTCCTCTTTTTTGTATGACTTCTTTGCTTGATATGTCTTTCTTTTCCACAACAATAGTTTTGTTCCTGACAACATCGCGGTATTCGACTGCTTTCTCATACCTTGTGAAATTTTCAGAATGCGTCACATTCACAACTCTTCGTTTCCCCACTTCGACCTCTCTGTATCTTTTTTCGCAGATGGTCTTCTGGCTGACACTGACAGGCTGTATCCTCATGTATTTGTCAGGCGCGAACAAAGTGACCCAGACATGATACACGTCCCTGCAGGTGTGTCTTGGTATTTTTTCTATGAACTCGCCTTTGCATTCAAGCTCTTCATTGCCCTGGAACCTGCACAGGTTATAGATGAATTCCATTGTATCATTCTCTTCATTGCAGATCGTCATCTCCTGCTTGTACTGCCCTTCCCAGTAGCCTGTATCATGGTTCTTGTCCATGTAGTCCCGCATTTCGCTGAGATCTCCGTAATAAGAGAAATTAAAACTGAAATCCTCTTCATAGCAGTGTTCATATCCTATCTCTGCTGTTCCGTTGCGCACGACCTTTTCTTCTGTGTGGTTGACAGTCTCAACAACAGGAACAACGACCTCGTACGGCTCTTTGTCTGCATAGAACTCTGTCTCTACATCCTTTGTTATTTCTTCTACAGGCTCGTAGACAACATACGGCACCTGTATCGTGTTAAGAAAATATATCAGTAAAATAAAACAGACAAAAAGAACAAAGATCGCAGTCGGAAGCTTGTTGTACAGCACCCATACCTTGAACCGCCTCCTCAAGATCTTCAGTCTGCCCGCTGCTTTCTCTTCATACTCTGATAATTTCACCATCTCGTCTATCACAGAATCTTTTTTCCCCATGACCCGGAAAGAAGAGAGTGAATATTTAAGTTTATCTGCTCAGCTTTTCCCGACAACCAGCACGATCTCTCCCTTGATTTTCCTGTTCTTTGTCTTCTCTAAAATTTCTCCTGCAGTTCCACGAATCTGCTCTTCGAACTTTTTTGTCAGTTCTCTGCACAAAACAAGAGGCTTGTCAGGCATGACATTATTGATTGCGTCCAATGTTTTATTGATTCGATGAGGCGATTCATAGATCACAGCTGTCTCGTTCCGTCTTTTTATCTCTTCCAATATTTTTGCTCTCCTGCCGGATGTCTTCGGCAGAAAGCCGTAGAATGTGAAACAGTCAGTCGCAAGCCCGCTGACAGAAAGTGCTGCAATAATAGCGCTCGGTCCGGGAACAGGCACGACTGTTATATTATGTTCAACAGCGCGTGAAACAAGATAATAGCCAGGATCAGAGATGCACGGGGTTCCGCTGTCAGAAACCAGAGCTACATTCTTTCTCTTCAGCAACCGCGCAATTATATGTCTTGTCTTTGTTTTCTTGTTCTTGTCATTGTAAGAAGTCATCTCATTATACTTTATTTTATGCCTGTCCAATAACTTTTTTGTCTGTCTTGTGTCTTCTGCACAGATGAGATCGACTGTTTTCAAGACAGAAATAAGCCTGGAAGATACATCATCAAGATTTCCGATGGGTGTGGCGCAAACATAGAGTGTCATTCTAATCAGCCTTCATCCTTGGGATTACAAGATACGCAGTTATTGCGCAGATAGCGATGACTATCCAGAAAGGTATTGCGTGCATCAGTCCGGCGCCGTACAGGATCATGTTTGCGATGACTATGCAGATTATGATTATTGAGAATACTTTTTTCTTGTTCATGACAGAACTAGAACTAATCTTTTATTTAAACTTAATTGTGCCGGAATCCGAAAAAGAAAAGGAAAGGTGCATACAGCACCTTTTATGAATAAAGGATTTGTGATTCCCTTCCTTTTTCTTCCCAGTGTTCGTTTCTACCGCAGTTTTGCCTTTTGCTTTTTTGCGTTTATGTGAATTCTTTTGTGATTTTTGATTCGCGTCTACTTAGTGGAATGGCCCATTGCTGGTCCAGCCCGGTTGTTTTGTTGCTTCAATTGGTGTCCTTTTAGCTTTTCGTGTCTTTGGCAGTCAGGACAGTGTGTTCCCACCAGTTCGGGCTTTCTGCCGTGCTCGCCCATGCGTCTTGTCTTGGGGATGATCGCCTGCAGTCGCAGACTTATTGATTTCTGTCAAACAGTCTCTGTCAACTCAAGTAAACTCGTGTTCTGGGTTTTTGGCAAATCATGAATGACTTCTACTCTCGTCATTATGGTTTTCATTTCTTCGATGTGAATGATCGTGACCATTTTTCAAGCAAATTTGTTCACTAGCCTGTCTGCCCTGTCAACTAGTTTTCGCAGCTGTTTGTGATTTTCGCCAAGCAGTGCAATAGCAGACACAAGCACGCCCTTGACGATTGAGATTGATGAATATGTGAGTGACATGATTATGAAAAAAAAAGAAGGCTCTTTCGGAAAGGGGTTGAGGAGGGGGTTCAGATTAGAAATCTGGGAAAGAGCCTCTTTTTTGTAAAGAGTATGATGGCTCTCCAAAAGCCAAAGTGGAGTCAATATAGGGTGTGTGAGAGGGGTCGTGTGATCGAGAAGTCTTTTTGGAGAGCCGTTAAGCCTAAAACCTCTTTTTCCCCTGCGTATGTTGCATACAAACCCTCTATCTGTATACGTTTTGTTCTTTAAAGGGAATTGATATACATTTTTGTATACTAAGGTATAGTATATCCTACTCATATATAAATGTATCTTTTTAGTATCTCAGGATATGAATTTAATCTTTCTTATTTAAACTTTAAAAGCCAAAAGCAAAATAATTTCTGCTTTTTCAGCTGCAAAAAGGACAGATTTTGAAATTTCAAAGAAAAACATTCAAAAATCGCCCTATTTAAAAACAAAGTTTAACAATTAAACCCTAGAAAACCCCGAAAAAACCGCATACTGCATCCTCGTAGTATGTTTCAGAATCTACATCCCAGTCAGGCGGAAAGATCTGCCTGTACATTGGCCATAAGAATCTCTTGTCGAGAAAAGCAATCAGTCCCCTGTCTGTCTCGCTCCTGATGCATCTTCCTGCTGCCTGCATGCATCTTGTCATCGCAGGCAAAGTATAGCCGTATTCTCTTCCTTTTCCGAACTTATCATTATAGTATTCTATCAATTTTTCAGTCTCTAGATC
>WJKV01000118.1 GCA_014728875.1 Candidatus Woesearchaeota archaeon
ACTTTCACTCACGGCTGCCCGGGCACAGAAGAAGACGAAAATTTGAATACATACATTGATATCAAATCCAGGCGAAGTACTTACTTTCCAGATTACGCATTTGACAGGATGGAAAATAAGCAGCTTGCATTCGTAGGACATACGCACGAACCATTCATCAGCATCTTGAAAAAAGAAGATGAACAGGAAGATTTTAATGAAAGCAGTCTGCCTGATTCCTTGAGGCTGGATTTCAACCAAGAAGATACTAAAAAAGTCTTGATAAATGCAGGTTCTGTAGGCCAGCCAAGGGGCACTGACAAACGCGCGTGTTATTTGATTTTCACAGAATATGGAAACAATATTTATGACATAAATTTCAGGAGAATCAGTTACAACATAAAAGAAGCACAAGATGCCATCAAAAAATACTGGAGAGAGTATTGCCAAAAGCAAGTGAATGAAGGCTATAAAGATTTTGAAAGACACATCAATGATTTTTATCTGGCTGACAGGCTGGGATAATCCTATTTCCCGCTCATGATCTCTATTATGTCTCTGTGTTTCAGTTGATGGTCTTTTCCTACTGGCAGTTTTTTCTTCACGTCGACCGCCTTGATGAAATTCTTGCCGAAATCAGTATGCAGTCTGTAGGCGAAATCCAGGGCAGTGGTGCCGGCCGGCATCAAGAAGCAGTCAGGCAGGACATTTCCGTCGCTATCTTCTAACTTGCCCACGCCGCCGGGAAAGACAGCAATGTATTTCAGCAGATCGAATACAGCCTTGTCCAGGACTTCCTGCACGCCGGTGCTTCCGTACTTGTCGAGCACATTCTTCTGGATGAACTCTAACGCTTTCTTTTGTTTGTCTGAGAGTTTGCCTGCATCTGTTATCTCGAATTTGTCATTGCCAGGAACATATTTTATCAGGTCGTGCTTTGCAGCCTCTCTTAATGCAAGCTCGGATTCTGCACTGCACGCGACCAGCATGTGGTCAGGAAAATCGTTGACCAGCTTTGAGAACTTCTCTGCCGCCCCAGGAACGTCTATCTTGTTGCATGCGATTATTATGGGTTTTGTTTTCTTTCTCAGGAAAGTGGAAAGATGCATCAGATCGTCAGCCGTCCATGTCTGCGGTTCTTCCTTGCTAAGGCCGAACTCTTTTATTCCGCCCAGGACCATCTGTTCTGTCACCCCGAGCCCGCTGAGCTGTTTTGCAAGAGCTTTCTGTATTTCTTTTTTCTCCTGCTTCACCTGCCGGGCGAAACGGTCCCATCCTTTAGAGAGTATCTGATTATACCACATGTCCAGCTCGACTTCCAGAAAGCGGACATCATTCGCAGGATCATAAGACAGAGATTCTACAGGCTCGCCTTTTTCATTGACACTTCCGCTGACATCTATGACATGCACAAGAACATGCGCCTGCCTGAGATCGTCCAGAAACTTGTTGCCCATTCCTTTTCCAGTATGAGCTCCAGGCACAAGGCCTGCCACATCGAGCATCTCTACAGGAACGAATCTTGTTCCTTGCAAAGAAAAACCAAAGCGGGGATTGCATTGCTTGTTGAAATCCTTGCATACGCATTCAACACTGACATACCCTGTTCCTTGGTTCGGCTTTATTGTTGTGAAAGGATAATTCGCAATCTCTACCTCTGCCAAGGTCGCAGCCTTAAAGAAAGTGCTTTTTCCACAGCTTGGTTTTCCCACGATCCCCAATAACATTTTCCTTCTGCATAATTTGACTCGTTATATAAAACTTTCTAATCACAAGATTTAAATAGCATATCCTCTATTATCAGTGCTGATGGGAAAACACGACATGCCTAAGATTGCAGACACCTACAAGGGAGATTTCAGCTTTCAGGAAATTTACGAGTTAGTGAGAAACTATCTTCTGGATCAGGGATTTGTTGCTCTTGAAGAGCCGGATTTCGGACCTGATCTGTGGGAGACAAGATACCTTGAAAAAGGCTCCCCTACAAACTACATAATCGAATGGAGGCTGCAGAATGTGATAAGCGACTATTACAGATACATTTTGAATGTCGATTTCCAGGGAATCGCAATAAGTCCGAAAGAGATTATGTGGGAAGGCAGAAAAGTGAAGATACACAGCGGTGAATTGAGCATTAAATTGAGCGGTGCTGTTGAGACCGACTACAAAAAAGAATGGGAAAAGAGCTGGCTCCTTAAGCACTTCGCAAAAAGGTATGATGAAAGAATAATGGCCAAAGAACTGAAAGAGCAGAAAGACACTTTGTTTGCCACAATGAACGAACTGCACGGCCTGGTAAGAAACTATTTCGGCCAGAGGGGCGGCGAAGGAACAGCAGTTATAGAACCTACAAGAAGAGTCTCATAGACATGCAAAAACCTTATAAATAGTTCTAAAATCTCATATATTATTGCCTCCGTAGCATAGCGGCTAATGCACCTGACTTGTAATCAGGAGATCGAGGGTTCAAATCCCTCCGGAGGCTGTCTTATTCGGGGTGATGACATGAACATAATCATAATGGGTCCGCAGGGAAGCGGGAAAGGCGTCTTGAGCAGGCATCTTAACAGCAAGTATGGTTTTGCATTGATCAGCAGCGGAGACATACTTAGGGAAGAGATAAAAAAAGGCACAAAGCTTGGCAAACAGATAGCTGATATAATCAATAAGGGAAATCTTTTTCCTGACGAGCTTACTCTTGAATTGTTAAAGAAAAAAATAAGAAGCTCAAGGCAGGGCTTTATCCTTGACGGTTATCCAAGGAATCTTAACCAGGTAAAACTTCTGGAGGAACACTTAGAATCGATAGGAAAAGACATAGATCTTGTCATCTACATAGATGTTCCTGATTCTCTCTGCATTGAAAGAATCTCTGGAAGATGGATATGCAGGAACTGCGGAGCGATTTACAACACAAAGACCATCCCGCCCAAGATGCCCGGCATATGCGACAAATGCGGAAAAGCATTATACCAGAGAGCAGACGAGAAAAAAGAAGCTGTAGAGCAGAGACTGCAGATCTTCCACGAAAAGACACAGCCTTTGAAAAATTACTACAAGGAAAAAGGCCTGTTGAAAGTGATAGACGGCACAGGTTCTCCAAAAGAAGTCCTGCAGAATGCTATATCCATAATAGAATCATTCAAATAACTGCCGTATAAATTCAGTTGCATAGCTTCCTTTTCCGAGCTTGAATTTCAACAGCATGTAATCCTTTCCTTCCTCCATCAGCCGCACATTGGAAGCTTTTGCATACTTTTTCCTTACGTCTCCTTCCAGATACAGATTAGGTATCTCTCTTATGATGAAATCCTTCAGTTCGATCTTGTCTTTCTTAAGTATGCCGTCCACTGTGAATTCTGTCAGTTTATCTTTAAATTCTGTGCTGAAGCCTATGATAGGAATCTTGTCAACTTCCATGATCTGGGCGCATTTGTTCCACACATAGGATTGGTATGCGTGTATGTACATGCTTATCATTTTTTTAGGCAGTTTACGTATCGCATTGATAAAATCGTTCGGATGTTTTTTTAGATGTTCATCAACTTTTTCATCTTTGATCAGTTTGCAGGCTTTCTGCCACTCTCGCCTGAGGATTGCCTTTCCTATATTCAAATTGTTCCTTCCGAATCTCTGCTCTCCGTAGAAATTGACGAACAGAATGTTTTTCTTCTGATCCAGTTTCTGTTTCACCTTTAGCTTGTCCTCTGTTGTAAGATTTTTCACTCTAGTGGTGAACTCATTGCCGTCATGGTCGCCCAGGGAAATAGGTACATCGCTCGTTCCCAAGACTGTAATCTTTATGTTCTTCAAGCGCAGATCCTCCAATTGCTTCTTTTTTTTCCCGCCGGCCTTGACACTTGCATATTGAATAGTCTGCGCTTTCTTGTCCTTGTTTCCTGCAAAACCGAAATTTGAAAAAGGAATTTTAAGTTTCTTGGCAATCATATTGATTGCGTCCACAGTATTATAATTCTCTTTTTCCATCAGAAAATAAATGTAAGGTCCTTTTTTTTTCAATTCAGGAGAAAATATCTCTTTGACAATGAAATCAGAACATCTTTCCTTTATCTTATACATTTTCTATCTGCAGACAAGATTTCCATAGGTCGCGATTATCTTAGGAATGTTTTCTTCTAAGACCCAGCCATTGAAATTGAACCTGAGCATTGTATTTTTTTCAGGGATGCCGATATACCTGAGATTTGTTATCATCTTGAATCTGTCTTCGAATTTTATAGAATCCCTCTTGAAATCCAGGCTCGTCATCTTTGAACCGCGCACTGTGCTTGTTTCTGACGTGCCGTTGTTCATTATCTTGTTCTCTTCTATCTCTTCCATTATCGCTGTATTCATCTGCTCAAAATCAGCAGGTTCCTGCACTTTCCTGAACAGCAGGCTGAAGATCTGCTTGTTGTCTTCCTTGTGCTGATAATCCGCCTTGAAACTTTTCACTATCAGGAACTTGTCCAGTTCATTCTCTTCTGTTTTTATGATAAGTTCCTCGTCTTCCACGATCTTTATGCTGTCCTTGTTAAGGAAATAAGGCCCTATAGTGTTAGGGAAAATTTCCTCAAAATCCTGATGCTGTTTGAAGCATTCTGCAAAAGTCATATTAGTAGGTACAATGTCAACAAAAGTAGGGCATTGTTCAGGGATGTCCACCAAAGATCCGTCACTGCAGCTGTACAAGTCAGTGGGGGATCCTTCACAGTTCTCAGTAGGGCAGAACAGCCATACGCCGCCTATCTTTTCAAGCTTCAATGCGTCAGGATCATCTTCAGGAGGAAATTCAACAGTATAAATCTTGCTCTCAAAGGTTTTCCTTGACGTATCTTTTCTGTCCAGGCTCGCATGCACTCTTGCTTTTGTTCTTGCTCCATTGAATTCCATCTTGTGGACATCATAACTGCAGTCAAGAGTTGACACTGTCCTGAACTCTTCAAGCATCTTTCTTTTGAAATCCTTGTATTCGAAACTGTCCTCGCTGTAGCTGTATAAGCCTGCCATGGATTCCCAGTCTTCTTTGATCTTTGCCTTGCACTGGTCTGCCAGTTTCTGTACAATACTGTTCCAGTCTTCACTGTGCGGTTCGTCTGCGCTTTCTTCTATTACAGAATATTCTCCTCTGCAGGCTGTCATTAGCAATAAGGATACAGCCAAAACAAAAAACAATACTGTCTTTTTCATATCGCTTTCATAAAAAGTCCACATATATAAACATTATGGACAGAAAAAAAAATGGGACGGCGGGGAAATTCATTGAAACTCCGTTTCGCTGAGTATTGAAGCTTAGCTTCAATTTTGAACCCCGGACACCTACGTCTTCAGCGTAGTGCTCTCCCAGGCTGAGCTACCGCCCCGTGATGATTCTAAAACTTAGACAATATTTATATGCCTTTCGGTTAAATAAATAAAAAGAAATTAAGCTTCTACTTTTTCCAGTTTGCCGAATTTGCCTGTTGTGAGCTGCATCTCTCCCTGATACTCGTTCACATAACCGTTGCTTATCTTTACCTTGTCGCCGACATCTACCTGATCTATCTGGTCATTCCACAAGGTAAGCTTGATTTCTCCTGTTTCGTCCTTTGCTTTGCAGCTGCATACTTTTCCAACAGCGCCGAACTTGGTGAATTCTCTGGGTTCTTCTTTCTCTGTTATTTCGACTACAATTTCAACTTTTCCTTGTTTTGGTTGCAATTCGTTTATTTTCATTTTAAAACCTCTTATTATCCGAGAATTTGGGAACTCTTTATAAAAGTTTCGAATTATGAGCGGATCTCGCCTATTCTCACTTTCAATCCTGCGACAACATCTTCCTCTGTGACCTTCAATTTTTCACTGATCCTGCTGTCTATGATTATCTGCGCCTTTCTGTCGACCACATTTATCAAGGTTACATTATAATAACTGTCATCGATGAAAA
>WJKV01000119.1 GCA_014728875.1 Candidatus Woesearchaeota archaeon
CTCCTGCATCATCATAGTCTGTATCATATTTGTAGGTCTCCAGACTGCCGGAAAAACTCACCCTGACAGGATCGTTGTCAAAGTCCTTCACAACAGGCCTTATGTTGAAGCTTTCTGTCTCAAAAATTGAAATGTCCTCAACCTCTTCTATCATAGGCGCCCTGTTCTTGTTGCGGACAAAAAAGGTCATGGTGAAATTGTCAACACTCTTTTCTGTTCTTGCAGTGACAGGAACAATAAGTTTTCTTATCTTATTTTTATCTGTATTCCCTATCCCGACAAGGAACAGCTTCTTTTTCAGCCAGTTCGGCGAATATTGTACAACATCATAACCAGGAGTCCAGCTGAATTCGTTTTCATCTATCCTGCTGTCATAGACCAGTTCTCCGCTGTATGTAATGACGTCGCCGTCCGGATCCTCTTCTGGAAAAGAAATGCTGAAGCTCTCGCCTTCTGTGATGTTTCTTTCAATATCTGTGAAATCAGCGGTCCTGTCCTTGTCATGCACAACAAGTGTGAATTCCTGCCTGTCTGTCAGATCATTGTCAGAAGCTGTCAACGTGATCTCGTATATGCCTGCGTCATCATAGCCTGTCTGCCATTTCCCTTTGTTGTTTAACGGCTTGCTGATCTTATACGTGATTTTATCGCCGTCGATGTCTGTATCTGGAAGATGCAGATCAATGAAATCAGTCTCCTGCACCTCTATTCTGTCGAATCTCCTTATTTCGGGCGGCAGATTAACATTGTTGATTATTATCCTGATATCTTCTTTTGTGGTCGCTCCTTTGTTGTCTGTTACAGTCACAGAACTTGAATATTCGCCGGCATCTTCATAGCCTGTCTGCCATTCCCCGTCTTTATTTAACGGCGATAAAAATTCGTACGTCAACGGATCTCCGTCAGCATCGGCTGCCTTTAGTTTGAGTTTTATCAAGTCGCCTTCATCCACTTCTATTTCAGTGAGGGCTAGAGAAATCGGAATAATAAGCAAGAAAACAACTGTCATCATAATTCCAACTCTTTTAAACATAATTGCTACCCCCAAAAAATAAAAAAAATTATGCCAAATCTATTGACAAAATTTCCGGTGCTCTGTTAACATCTGTAACTGTCAACTTGATGTTCTGCTCTACTTTGTCCTTGCCGTCGTCAGCGGTTATCTTGATATCATAAACACCGTGGTCTGTATATGCTGTTTCCCATTCGCCATCATCGCCCACAGGGCTGCTGATGGAAACTTCTACTGTATCCCCGTCAAGATCCTTGATCTGCGGCTTTATCTTTACTGTCTCGCCTTCCTTTACAGTAATGTCTTGCAGGCCTGTGATCAACGGAGGCATGTTCTTGTCCACAACTACCAATTTCAGGCTTTCTTCTGATGCAGATTCACCGTCATCGGCCTTTATTGTGATGTCATAGGAACCTGCGCTTTTATGGTCTGTCTCCCAGATGCCGTCGTCGCCCACAGGATCTGAAATGGACACAATTAGTTCGTCGTTGTTGACGTCACTGACACTAGGTTCTATCCTTACTGTCTCACCTTCCTGGGCAGTAACATCAGACATGTGCGCAATAACAGGAGCTTCGTTCTTTTTATTGACTACAAGAACAAAATCCCTTTTGGTTGTCAATTCGCCGTCGGTCGCTGTTATTGTGATTATGTATTCTCCTGCATCTCCGTAATTTGTCTGCCATTCCCCTCTTTGGTTCAGGGGCCTGCTGAAAGTATATTCTATAGAATCTTTATCATCGTCTTCTGCAGAAATCTTCAGCTTGACCAGCTCTGTCTCAAGAACTTCCAGCTTCTGCAGTTTGCTGACATCAACCTTATCTTCTTTTTGCCCTTCTTTTGTTTCTTTGACAGGTTCTTTTTCTGCTGTTTCTTTTTCTTCTTCAGCTGCAGGTTCTTCTTTTTTGACTTCTTCTTTTCTTTTTTCTATTGCTTCGATCAATTCAACCTCTTCATCTGTCAATGATTTTTCCAGCTCGTCCTGCAGGGCCTTGATCTCCTTGTCCATGCCCGCAAGTTCTTTTTCAGGCTCATTGCCGTTTTCAACTTCAAGGCTGACTTTTTCAACATTACAGCCAGCTAGCAAGACTATGCTTATCAGTATTAGAATCAAGAATAATTGTCTCATGTTAAACATCCCCCTCATTTTTGTCATTTTAAAATAACATCAGCTTTTTTTATCTTAGCGATAGCAAACTACTATTTAAGTTTTATGCTACCCCTTTTTCCGACAAATTCTGCATATAAAAAAGAATGGGCCCGCGGGGAAATTCATTGAAACTCTGTTTCACTGTAGCTTCAATTTTGAACCCCGGACCGCACGATTATCAGTCGTGTGCACCAACCAGACTATGCTACGGGCCCGCACGCCTCCGGCCAGACTCGAACTGGCGACCTTGCGGTTTCTCCTGCAGCTGCGCTGAGTAGACTTTCAACACAGGCTGAAGTAACAGCCGCACGCTCTACCTATTGCTCCGTGTTTTAAGACATGAATCTCAAGTACACGTCTAAGCTACGGAGGCACAATATATACCCAGAATTTGTGGTTTATTTAAATATCTTTCTCAAATACTTACCGAAACCCTTTTATAATGGGTTTGCCTTTTTTTGAGCGGTGATCTATATGCCTCAGGGAAGAATCAGCAATATTGTTTATGACAGGAAATCAGGCAGAAAAAAGAATGGCAGTGTTGAAACAATATCAACTGGAACCAGCTACCAGATCCTGGAGCTGCCGCAGAGATACAGCATGGATGACATTGTCGAGTTCAAGATAATCGACAAAAAGAACAAGATTGCAAAGATCACGCGGCTGGTAAAAAAAGAATATCTTATTTGATTTTTGTTCATGTTATTCACAATACTTGATTGCTATACTGATGAACCTTCTGGACTAGGCGTGCCTCCGTATATCGGAACTTATCCCAGATATATTGCAGGCGCAGTAGCAGAGCAGAAACAAGAGTATGAATATCTTACAATAGACGACATCAGGTACTATGTTCTTGCAAAGACAGACAAAGAAAAAATAAAAAAGCTAGAAAAAGCAAAAAAGACAAATATCCTGGTCAAGAACAGGACAAAATCATTGCAGGAGATAGAACAGATTCTGGTAAAAACAAAAGTTATGATAGTGATCGCAGGAATACACACGCCGGGCAAATATCTGAGCGCACAGCCAGGCACTGTTGCAGAACTGAACAGACTGCTGCCTGCTGTAAAAAAACAGCTTAAGAAATTCAGGGCAACAAAGATTCTGACAGGCCCTGCAACCATTGCTTCTGGTTTGTACGGGGGAAGGAAAGCCACGTTCAGCAGAGGCCTGTTTGATTTGATAGTCCCAAATATTGAATTCAAGCTCGCAGATTTGATAAATAACAGGTTTGAAGAAGATGTGCAGAAAGATTTCAATTACAGCGATCTGAGAAAGATCGCGATTCTTGGTGCAGAAATCGTGAAGAAGCATCCTGACTATCCTGAGTTCGTGATAGCAGAGATTGAAACAAGCAGGGGCTGTTTCAGGGACTCTGCGTGCGGTTTCTGCATCGAGCCGAGGAAAGGAGAAGCAGAGTTCAGGGACCAGAAAGACATAATTGACGAGATGAAAGCCTTGAGCAGGAAAAAGATAGCCAATTTCAGGCTTGGGAAGCAAACCTGCATCTATAGCTATAAAAGAACAGCTGCTGAACTTGAAAAATTACTGAAAGGGATAAGAGATAATGTGAAGTTAAATGTGCTGCATGTAGATAATGCGAATCCTGCGCGAGTCACAGAGAAAAAAACAAAACTGCTGGTTAACTACTGCACGAGCGGCAATGTCGCGGCATTCGGTATTGAGAGTTTTGATCCTGCTGTTGTGGAGAAAAACAATCTGAACAGCACCCCTGAACAGGCATACGAGGCAGTAAAGATAATAAACAAGCACGGTGCAAAACCCGGCAGTAACGGACTGCCGAGATTCCTTCCAGGGATCAACATATTGTTCGGCCTGACTGGAGAAACCAAAAAAACGAATGAAGAGAACATGGCCTGGCTGAAAAAGATCCTGGAGAACGGCCTCTTATTGAGAAGGATAAATGTTAGGGAGGTTGTGATATTCCAAGGAACAATGATGGCGGCTGCCGGCGAAGAAGTCCTGAAAAAGAACAAGAGATATTACTGGAAATGGAGAGATAAGATAAGAAAAGAAATCGACAACCCCATGCTGAAAAAACTGACTCCTGTCGGGACGGTGATGAAGGATGTCAGGACAGAAGTGCATGACGGAAATTATACTTTCGGCAGGCAGATCGGCACTTATCCGTTGATAGTGGGGATCAAACAGAAATTAAAACTAAACGAGTTTGTAGATGTCAATGTTACAGGACACATGTTAAGAAGTGTGGTTGGCTCTGTCGCTAAACCTTGAAAGCCCTGAGCAGGAAGGGTTTTGATTTCAAAACTACTAGAGCAAGCACGAGCAAACCGACAGCAAGCACCCACATGCTCAAACCAACTGCTGCGCCCATCGCAGCAGTCACCCACATTGAAGCTGCAGTTGTCAGTCCATGAAGCATGTTCTTTTCCTTCCATATGACTCCCGCACCGATAAAACCTATTCCCAGCACGATCTGTCCCACTATCCTTCCCACATCATAGGATAAAGACGCACCTGCATGGAATCCGAACAGACCCTGCAAAGAGATGATCGTGAAGGCTGCGCTTCCCATGCATACAAGGCTGAAAGTCCTTATTCCTACATGCCGTTCGTGGCTTTCCCTGTCCCAGCCGATCAGCATCCCGAAAACAGCAGCAATGATCAGTTTAGCAATAATAACAAATTCGACAGAATGCAAAAGTGTGGTCGTATCCATTTGTACCTCTTTTCTTTTAAATTATAACGAACACATAGTATAAAAGTCTTTCTACAGCGGAACAAAAAATAAAAGCAGACATACAAAGAAAC
>WJKV01000120.1 GCA_014728875.1 Candidatus Woesearchaeota archaeon
CTCAAAGACCCTGTCGACAGAAACCATTGTGCTCTGTATTGCGACATTGATGCTGCCCAGCTCGCTGATAGGGCCGAACAATTTTCCCATATATGTGTATAAGGCCATCAGGCTTCCCACTGTCAGCGCGCCTGTAATCACCTTGAATCCTCCGTACCATAGAATAATCAGCAAAGGTGTGAATGTGATCAATCCGACTACTGCGCCGCTGTAGCTTTCGAGCAGGTTGAGCTTCAGGTCCTCGCGGATCAATCTCCTGCTGGTCCTTGTATATTTCTTGAGCTTAAGATTTTCAAGAACAAAGGTCTTGATGGTCTTGATAGAGACCAGACTTTCCTGCAAAAATGAAAGGAAGCCCGCCCCGATCTCCACCAATTTTTTTCTTTGCTTTTTGATTCTCGCTCCGAAGTATTTTTGGGTGACCACATAGAACGGAAAGAATGCAAGACAGCTCAAAGTGACTTTCCAGTTTATCAAAAAGCATATCACCAAAATGAAAGTTCCTGTCAAAACATTCATAAGGATGTCATCGATGAGTATTCCTATGAAGGATTCAATGCCGTACACATCCTCATCCAGTCTCACCAGAATGTCTCCCAGCTGTTTTGTGTAAAAGAAGCCGAGATCCAGTTTCTCAAGATGCTTGAACAGCTGTCTTTTGACACCCAAGACAACATTCTCTTCCAGCTTCTCTGCCTGGTATGAGAAAAATATTCCTACGATTGTCTTCAAAAAGAAAATAAAGATGAAAAACAGCATCAAGGCGACAAGCAGACCGTAATTTTTCGCAATGAATATATCATCTATAAGAATCTTGATCAGGTAAGGATTCACAATCTCCAGCAAAGAGAGAATGATGGTTATTATGAACAAAAGCAAGAACATCTTCCAGAAAGGCCTTGCATAGCTGATTATTCTTATTGCTTTCTTGAAGAAAGATTTCGTCTTCTTATTCATACTCTATCACTCTTTTTTCAGGCGCACCCTCTAGAAGATATTTCAACTTATTGCTATATTTAAATTATTCGCTTTCTGACCTTAACGTCAAAGAAAAAGATGATAAAAAAAAGAAAATAGTTTTACATGTAATCTGCTGGATTAACTCCTCTTTTAACAATCTTCCATTTGAACTTCTTTCCGGTAGTAGCTGCTCCTAGAGGGGCAACGACCACGAACGAATGCAATGCAGGTTCTGTTCCAACAGGTAGCTTAACCTTCATCTCAGGACCTGTTCCAGAAGGAGCTTTAGGTCTTACAACAACAGTGGAATATTGTTTTCCTCCTCCAAAAGGACTTGCCGATGTAACTTGAGTAACCTGACCCATTACATGTCTTTTTGCCATTTTTTTAGCCATCAACATTCACCTCCGTTTTTTACAATGTGTTAATGTCTTAGAGTAATAAATAAAGTTAAGTATATAAACTTTTCTATTTTTAATGTTCACTTCAAATTGTCCCTTTTTGAGGACGGCCTGTGAATTTCAGTATTTTTTCTTCCGCCTGAACAGACCTTTCTCTTCGACCTTCTTGATTATCTTTGCCTCTCCGTCAGGCTGCATGTCAAAGTATACCATGTCATTCAATTTGTATTTGTTTCTCGGCGCCCTGAAATAAATGTCTTTGCCGAACAAGACTCTTATCTTTCCGACATCCTTGGTCCTGCTTCCTGCATTGATCTCCTTGATCCTTCCCTTTCTATAAGCCATTGTTAATCATCACCTCATCTTGTTTTTATCATTGAACTTCTTCAGATTTATTGCCCAGCTTTTTGTTCCTGTCAGTCCGAACAAGCCTCTTTTCATCTTTCTTTCATAGCTTATCTTGTCGTATATCTTGAACTTGAATTTCTCTCTAGGCATAGGCTTCATCTCAATCTTTCCTCCCTGATCCTGAGAAATAACCCCCCATACTTCCCTGCCGTTCGTCTTCAAGGAAGTTATATGGCCTGTAAATCTTGCGATGTTTTATCACCTCTTAATCTATATTATTAATCTAATACAACCAATTAGTCTTACTCATTTAATAACTTTTCTAAAAACGAGAATGTTCATTTCAATAGAAATCTTCTTTTTTCGGCAGTTTAGTCAGTGTCCACTCTCGGCGCAAGGATGAATGCAAGCAACAATTTATCGATGACCTTGTATTCTATCCTTAATGGATAGTCCTTGTTGAACTGCAGGCTGACATTATTGGCCAGCTTGCTGCCTTTTGTTATCTTTTTCAGGTATTCTATGCTGTATCTTGCCTTGACCTTGCCTTTTGTCTGGATCTTTGTTTCTTCGTCCTCTGCGATCTCAATCTTTGCCTGCGACAAATCACCTTCTGCACTAATGGTGAAATTGTTTGGCGCCGCCTCTAGGCTGACAGATTCTGCGACAATGTCGACATCCTCTATTGCCTCGTCCATGACATTCGTTGTGGTGTTGACAAGGACCGGAAACTGAAGATCAGGAATCTTCTGTTCTTTGTCTTCAAGCTCAAGAATCGGCAGTGAAAACGTCCTGGTGCTCTTGCCCTTCAAGGTTATCTTCAACTTTGCTTCTTCCATTTCAAGCGTGAGCAAATCAGAAAGGCTTGCCCTCCTCAGGATCTTTTTCAGATTGTCCAGATTTATTGACAATTCTGTGTCTTTGTCAACATTGTATTCTACAAAAGAACTTGACAACAGCTTGAATATGACCATTGCAACATTAGCAGGATCCATTGCAACAAGCTCTACTGCGTCCTTTGTTATCTTGAATCTTGCTTCGTTCACCAAGTCAGATATAACAGCAATACTGTCTTTTAGGTATCTCGGTTCTGCTAATGTCAGTTTCATTGAAGTTACCCCCTCTGTTTAGCTAAAAGATTATAATCTAATATTTAAATTTTGCTCTCATTTGGATGCGAGCTTGATATCTGCAGGTTTCACTGTTTTCCTGCCTGAATGCTTTGCAAACTGGACTGCCTTCAAGGCCATTTCTTTTCCGATATCCTCTAAGACTTCTTTCAGTATGGCTTTTGCACTCTCGCTGACCCTTGGAGCGCCGGCCTTTCTCATGATGGTCTCCATAGAAGCCAATGGCAGTAATTTTTTTGTTTGTTTCTGGACCATGCTGGTTATTTATGCTCCCGGATGTTTATAAATGCTTCGGTAAAACAATAGCTTTAAAAATTTATAGGTATAAATATAACAGTATGAGCAGGAAGAAGAAAGGCATAAATGCTGAAAGAGAGCTGATTCATCTTTTCTGGGCAAACGACTGGATGCCCATCAGGGTGGCTGGCAGTGGCAGTGCACCCATACCCTGCCCCGACATCATTGCCAGCAATAGAAAAAGAAAACTGGCCATAGAATGCAAGACTTCGAAGAGCCAGAATCTGTATGTCAACAAAAAAGATATTGAACAATTGAAGGATTTCTGCGAACGTTTTGATGCTGAATGCTGGCTTGGCATAAGGTTCAACAGGGAAGAATGGCTGTTTCTGCCTCCTCATTTTTTAGAAGAAAAAAAGACTAAATTTTTGATAAATGCCCAAAGAGCAAAAGAAAAAGGAGTAAGATTCAACCAATTGATTGAACAACAAGTTTGAAATGAAGAATAAACGAAAGCTTTATATACTATACCAAGGAGAAATTAAATTGTTTTTAAGGGGTTCAAATGAGACTGACAAATAGTCTTATCGAAAATGTGATTTCTGAAACTGCAGGGCCGGATGTGGTGCCTCTAGTCATGAAACTAAAGAACAAGAAGAATTTCAGCGAATTCAAGCTGGCAGAAGCACTGAATATGGAAGTAAATCATACAAGAAACATGCTGTACCGGCTTCTGAAACACAACCTTGTGAGTTTCATAAGAAGGAAAGACAAGAGAAAAGGATGGTACATCTATTACTGGACCTTCAAGCTTAAACAAATCAAACATGTAGTGAAACAACTGAAAAAAGAAAGATTGGACAGGCTAACAGAAAGATTGAAAAGAGAACAGGAAAATTATTTTTTCACTTGCACAAACAAGTGCATGAGGATCGGCTTTGAAAATGCAGTAGAGTTCCAGTACAAATGCCCTGAATGCGGAGAACTGCTGATACAGGAAGACAACAGCGAAAAAATAAAAGAGATCAAGAAAGAGATAAAAGATCTTGAAAAATTTCTAAAAAACGCATAGAATTCTTCTAAATTTTCTTAAACAAGATTTTTAAATTTCTATGACTAAAGATCATACTGAACTTGAACTTTGCAAGGTTCCTAAAAACAAGAATAAAAAATCATTAGAGGTGTTAAAATGGCACAAAAACCAGAACAAAAATTCAGAGTGGGCAATATCAGCGCAACCATCTGGAACAATGAATCAAAAAAGGAAGGAAAAATAAACCAGTTCAAGACTGTCAGTTTTGAACGAAATTACAAAGACAAGGATGATGAATGGCAGACAAGCAACAGCCTGACAATCAATGACCTGCCGAAAGCAATGGTCGTGCTTGGCAAGGCTTATGAATTCCTTGCTTTGAAACAGATAGAAACAGAAGCAAGCGCATAAAATAAACAAAAAGCTTAAAAACTATTTTTCTTATTCTTTTTTTAATGCCATATACTCAAGAGCAAGCACAACAATTAGCGAATTATCTGAAAAGACAAAAAGAGGCAGGCTACAGCATCACCACATTGCGAAACTATCTTGTGAGCAAAGGCTATGATGCGCAGCTGGTCGACTCTGCAATCGACTTGATGTATAAACCTGCGAAAAAAACAATTCCTTTCCGTTTCCAGCTGCCCAGAAAATTTCTTCTGTTTTTGGTCATCATTATCGTGATTATAGGGGGGGCAGGATTCTCATTGTATTTTCTGCTCGGAGGGGAAGAAGCTGCAGAAGAGCCAGAAGTCAGGCTTCCGGCGCCTGTGGGAAGAGAAGTAGAAGAACCAGCCATGCCAGAAATCCCGCAAGTTCCTGAAAAAAAAGCGCCTGCGCCTGTTGAAGAAGAACCCGAACCTATGCCGGAACCTGTTCCAGAACCGACTCCCGAACCAGAGCCAACTGTGCGGCCTCTTATTGAAGAAGGGCCGGATCCTAATGCAATTGAGATAGAAGATAATCTGAAAAAGATGAGCGAGAGCAAAGGTTTTGATTACTGCAAGTCCTTAGTTGAAACAAAAAGAAATACGTGCTTCAAGTATCTTGCGCTGGAGCAGAACAAGACAGAATACTGCGGATACATAGACGAGAGCAATCTGAGGGATAATTGCTATATCCTGTTTGCGTTCAGCGGAGATTTCACTGTCTGTGACAAGATCGAAAACAAGTACCAGCAGCTGAGCTGCAGGAGCCTTGGGCGGGCAAGAAAATACAGCACAGAAGAACTGCTCGCAAAAGCCAAGCAGGCTGTCGTTACTTCTTAAATTCAAAAATTAAATTATCAAATGAATCTTGGCCTTAGTGTTGTGCAGCTGGTGTTTGTGTATTCTGCAATCTTTCCTATCTCTGAGACATCTTCAATCTTTACTGGCCGTTTAATCAGAAAGGCCCTTAGTTCCAGGACATTGCCCTGGTCCAGCTCATAATCGTGTATTGTAAAGGTGCCGCAGGTCCCTGTTGTATATTCTAAGCCGCCGCTTATCAATTCTGCAAAATCAAGAGGTTCAGGAGGAACCATGATGGTTATTTCTTCATCATCTGCTTCGAAAGTTCTTTTATCCGGCTGTATTGTGACATTCCGCTTGTCCATCAATATCACGGTCAGACTATATTCCCCTGGCGGAATCTCTATAACCTGATTGTCTGGAGTTTCAAAATTGGCTGCGACAGACAATTTGCTATCATAAGGAGAGGCTGGCACTTTTTCAAGCACAACTACTGCTTTCTCAAAGATTTGCAGCGCCTGCGGAGGATCAATGCTGGTGAATGTCAAATTTTCTCCGCTAGGAACAATCTTCAATACTTTCCTGAAAGATATTTCCTGTTCTCTGACAGGCTCTAGTTCTGCAGTTACAACCTGATCTCCGCCAACTGAAGTAGTTATGCTCCCAATAGTGAGAGGATCATAACCAAGCTTATCAAACCTTAATCTGCCGTCTCCGTAACAGATGGGCGCCTTAGTGACAAGGCCTGACTTGCCTGATTCAAGCAGCTCGGTGGAGCCGAGCGAAGCTGACCTGTAATTGCCGCAGATTAGCTCTACACTGACATCTTCTATGTAACTGTCTGTTTTTTTGTCTTTTGTGTATATTGTTATGTTTGAAATCTTCTGCTCAAACTTATCAAATAGTGTTTCAGCTGTCTTTGGCGCAGTAACGTTCACATAAACCTGGGTCGAAACATTCGGAAGCTGGCCCAGCTGGGGCGCTGGCTGGTAGCCGCTCGCGTCAGGATTTATCTCTATGTCAAAGACAGAACTGTCCCAGGCCACAGTTCCCATTCCTCTGTTCCAATCAAGCATGTTCTTGTTGTCCAGAATGTTCCCCTCTAACGCAAAAAAGAAGCTGTAGCCTTTTCCATTAAAGGCCTCGGAATCGTAGATCTCAACAACGACAGGAAATGAAACGTCATAGAAGAATTCATACAGATTTCTTTGCGTGGGCTGAAGAATACCAAAAGGATATTCTGTTTTATAGGATTTGGGTTTCAATATGCCCGGACCCCGGGGAGGGGTAACGTGAAAATCAACAGGCCAGTCCAGATACAGAAAATTTATGTCTGTGTTAGGGAAGGTATAGTTTTCAAAGATGTTGAAATATAGGGAATCGTAGACACCCTGCACGATCTGATCGGAACTTGTAAGTCTTTCTGCATTTGCGGTTCCGTTTATCCTCATGAAAGGGGCGTATAAGGAAATCAGGTTTTTTATCCTTAGTTCAACCAATGCTTTCGGCCAGATAACTGTGTCAAAACCTTCTGTTGACGCAGCAATCGGCGGCAGTTTTGTGAAGTCTACACCAGAATAAAGGCTTATCAAGTTCAGCAGCAAGTGATTCTCAAGAAACTGTCCGTCCATCTCCTCAAAAGAAACGGCAAATGCTTGGTTGTAGATCTGTCTCAAGTCCAGGTCAATCGGCTTTGCAAAGGTCTCTGTTTCGATAATCTCGCTGCCTTTTGTGATCTTCAAAGGATAGTCCAGATAAAATATAACATCGTCCAGAAGAATCTTGCTCGTAACTTTCAATTCTCCCCGTTCTTCTATTTCAAATCCTTGCTCCTTTAGTTCAGAGAAGGCCTGGAAGCATTCAGGAAGTCTGTCTTCTATAAAAAGATTCAACTGTTTTTCTATCTCGCCGATTGTAGGAATGTTTTCCTGTGTAGCAAAGCAAGGCTGAGCGCCGCCGCAGCCGTACGGAGTTTTCAAATGCCACCAGTATGGAACAAGATTATTGCCCAGCTTGTCCAAAGGAACCGCGTCTGAATCAAAAGGTTTGAGTATATCTATGTTGAATTCTTTTCCAGGAAGCAAAGGATCGCGTACAGAGATCCAGCCTCCGTGCGCCCCCAGCTCTCTTAGACCTGTCTCTGCAGTCTGCCCCAGACAGTCTGTGATGAAGAGCTCGACTGTCCTGTAGGACAAGGGCAGGGTGGAGATCTCCGGAGCAGCTCTTTCTATCTCAGCTCTCTGTGTGCTCAGGGTTAGATATATAATCAATATCGCTGCAAGCAGGATGATTATTCCTATGATTATGTAAAGTGTGAGCTGCGCTTTTCTGTTAAGTTTTTTCATTTTTCTGCACCTTTGACTGTTATAAATAAATAAGATCTTGACCAGGCAGACAGGTAATAAAATATTGGAACGACGATGAAAGCCAATATTATCGTTGGAAAGATTAATACCAATAACAAGAATAAAATAAAGAATGTTAATACCATCAAAACAACCCTAAGAAAAGTAGCAAAACAAAGCGCATCCTGAACAGCTCTCTTCAATTCCGAGATTATATGTTTTCCTGTGAACCTTATTCTAAAAAAGGGCGTGAAATAAAGATATAATACAGCGACAGCAAACGAGAGCTTTACCGCGGTTGTTATGTTGAAAAGTTTGAACATTCCAAATACCAATGCCAAAATGATAAGATAATAAGCAATATTGAAGATTGTAAATCTTAATACGTATTTCTTTGTTATCTTTTTGGCTGCGAGGCTGTTGTAGATGAGGCCTTTGAAAAAACTCAGCGCCAGCATAAATATGACGAATCCTAAAATGGCCAGCATTATTGTGAGGATCAAAGTTGTCAACATAGTATTGCTGGAGCCTAGATTCTCGAGCACTTCGATGGCGGCTGCGCTTCCTTTGGATTTCTGGACCTCGAAAAATAACTGCATCATCTTAAAAGGCGTCTTCACTGTTAATGCGATCAAAAATATCGTGAGATTTAATATGCCAACGATTCCGACGAAAAAGAAGGCAAGATCAAATCCCGCACATTTCAGCAAAAGCCTCTGATCTAAAAAGGATTTGATATAATTCGTGTTTTTTATGCTGTATAAAAAGGTTTTTTTGCTGTTTTTCTTGTTTATTCTTTTTGTTTTCTTTTTCGATCTATTTATTTTTACTTTTCTTTTTCCTCTTTTTTTTGTTTTTTCCATCTTTTTTATTCTACACAATTAACGCATTTGACAGGCACCACTATTTGGTTGCCGGGCACCGTCAACATAACTTTGTCGTATTCGGCTGCCAATTCTTCTGAATAATAGTCTGAGCCTGGCGAATTTACTGCTGCACTGCCCTGCGCGATTTGTTTTGTGTCTGTCTTGCCCTGCATGATGATATTGTACTGTATTGTTTCCTCTTTTGGTTCCACATACCAGGCTATCTCGTATATCTGCGCGGAACTGTCAGGATACATTGTCTTCTGTGCCTGTATTGTAACTGTCGTACTTTGAAGCGAACTTCCTGTACTTGCATAGCTTCCGTGGGCATAGCCTTCTTCAACACCGCTGCCGCCCCAAGTGCTGCAGACTTCCAGTTCCCAGTCTTCAACAGGATACCAATCCATTTCAGAAGTCACAGGCACTGCATTCTCGTTTGAACAATAAAATTCGTCAAGATCCCTTTGTGCGAACTGGTCAAATCCTTTGTCAACAACTTCGACAAATTCTGCGACATTTATCGCAGCTTCCAGCACACTGCATATTGCTACCATCCATCCTTCTGCACAAACCTGCTGTGTGCACTTATCCTCTTCTGTATAATAGGGGCCGCATATTGCCTCAAATACTTTGTTTGCAGCATAATAGATTACTGTTTCGATTGCAGCCTCTATAAAATTCTCCCAGAAATTGAAGCCATGCAGTTTGTATTCAGCACTGTCAACATAAAGACATTCCTGTTCCCTGTACATGTCATCGCACGAACTGGCGGGCAGGCCTAAAAGCATGTGTTTCTTGACGCAATTGCGGTATGCGCATGTTATTTCTTTTTCTTTTTTCCAGTTATAAACCATTCCTCTATGGCAGACGCAGGCTTCTGCATAATGAATGCTCCTGAAAGGGTCCCATGTGAATTCGCTCTCCACAAAGGTATCGTCAAAAGTTGCCTGGTAAGTTGTTGCTCTCCCCATGTCCTGCCAGAAGTCGGTCTTGCCCCTGTTGACATCGCTGCCGAATCTGTAATAATAATTTTCATGCAGCCGGTTCAGGTTATAAGAACTGTAATCCTCAGATCTCATGTATTCTGATTCTAATCTTGTTCGTCTTTCTGAATGTCTCACCCTCGCTGCGTTGTGCTCTGCTACCCAGTCATTTATTATTTCCTCCCGTTCCCCTTCTGTTTGTGCGGCCCTGTACGGTTCTGTATATTTATCGTCAATATCGCTTCTCTCGCTCGAGTATCTTGCGTTTTCTTCGTCGTGCAGTCTGCCTTCGTAACTATCCCTGGCTTCGTCTGTTTTTTCTTCTGTCTGGCTGTAATCTGAATTCGCACCATACTGGCTGATTTCCCCCACCGCGCCCATCGTGACTGCGATAATATCTTCTATATTACACAACCTGCAGCTTAACACCATGCATATGTACTTGCTCATGATGCCCAGGATCTCTTCTGCACCGTCGCCGATGGGAAGATAGTGCTTGGACCAGAACAGTTTAGTAAGGACTGCGTCGCCCCAGAACTGGTTTATAAGCTTGCAAAGGTTTTCCCAGATCTCTTTTGCAACGCCCCGAGTATACACTATATTTTCAAGAACGCACATCACAGCCCAAACAACAGATTTAATTGTTTCAATCGCAATGTCTGCTATATGAATACCATACGCGATATCGCACCAGTATTCAAGATATTGAAGGCCTTTTTTCTTGCTGTCGATTCTTCTGTCGATTTTGTTAATTCTTTTAGTTATGGTGTCTATCTTATCTGTGGCAGCATTTCCTAAATCACCCAGCGCATCGTTGTAGAGTTCTATTGTCTTTGAAAATGATTCCATCTCAGGCTGATCACATTTCACGCCGTTATGCGCAACCTGGACGCTCAGATTGCACTCTATTGGAATATCTGCTGGTGTCTGTCCTGTGCCTATTGCTGCAGATAAGACCAGGAACGGAGTATCGGTATTTTGGGCTATGACCTGGTAGTTTCCAAGCATGGCGCCTTGGATGTCTTTGCATCCGACTATTGTATAATCTGATGCTTTGACAGTGTCTGAATGCGTCACTGTCATTGGAAAAAAGAGCCTTGCGGCTGTCTGGCTGCTCGCCAGTCTTCTATCCAGTTTTTCAGGAATAGAATCTCCCACTGATACTGAAACCAAGCCGTCCCCCTGAAGATTGCACTGTGCGAGCTCGTATAATTTCAATTGATAGTCCTTCTGTACGCTGTTGCCTGCTATATCTGAGATATTGAAATTAATAACAAAATCGCCCCAGACAGGATTCAAGTCTGCAGGCGTCATTATACAATTCTGGCTGTCCTGACAGGAGACATTAAGGACGTGGTCATCTGAGAATTCTGAAAGGTCTGCTGTGACAATTATGGGATTGTCATCCACAGCACTTATCCTGAACCCGAAATTTCCTTCATCTGCGGCAGTGGGCAGGTTCAGTGTCTGGGAGACGACTGTTCCTGCAGGAGCAACTCTGTCAATGATTATCTGCTCTGTTCTTGGACTGGCAGTGTTACCTGCCCTGTCGCTGACCTGTGCACTAAACTGTGCTGTGCCTGTTGTTTTTGTTGTCTGCAGGTTTTGATACTTGCAGACGGTCATAGAACCTGTTTCATTGCAAAAATCAGGATGTTCTGTTGTTGTATATTGGGGGTCTATTTGGGACAAGTCAAATGTTATTGTTGACGGATCTATGCCGCTGACGTCGTCTGCGACCTCGATGATGATGTCTGTGACAGTACTTATGTAATTTATTCCCATATAACTGTTAGAGGTTCGTATGTCGTGAACCTGCGGAGCATTATTATCTGCCTGCAGATTTACTGTTTCTCTGTGCACCTGTAGATTGCCTGCGCCATCCTCTATACTTATTTCATAGTAGCTTGGTGCTGACGAACTTTGTGCAGTGAATGTCCAGGTTATAGTGTTGTTTGATATTATTGGTGTGGGCGCAGATTCCGGACTGAATTGAGATATGTCAAGAGACAGAGTGCCTAAATCAATACTGCTGTCGTCTGTGATTGCCGCCTTGATCTTGTATCTCAGACCTGACTGAAAATATGTGGCTGGCTGGTCGTTCTCCAGCAGTAATTCTGTTTCAACATCTGGTTTTTTACGGTCAACTATTACTGTGACACTCACAACGTCTTCACTGCATTGGCCCAGATAATCGCAGACTTGGACAAAGAGCTCTTTTTCCTGGGCGGCGCCTGCAGGAGCCAGGTTAGATATGGGCACTGTGACGGTTCCGTCACCTTTATTGCAGTCTGTAATGCTGTCCCGACCAAACTGCACTGTCCCCACAATATTGTTTTGTGCAAAGCTGTTTTCGTATACTTTCAGTTCTTTTATTCCTGCGCAGCCTCCGCATTCAGCTTCATCTCTCAGGTTATAATAACGCAGGACTAGATCGTTGTCCCCTATTACTTTTTTACCGTCAATCTCTACATTAGAATCAACATCAATAGAATCGACTGCAGGCCTGAGGCCGTCTATCACAAACGAAATCGGCAGTTCCAATGTCTTGTATTTCAGATATCCGCCGCAAGTGGCAGGAGAAAACGCGAGAAAACATTTGCTCTGGTCTGCGGCGGCAGGCTCGCAGTTATTGAAAGGCACTGTCTCAAATGTCAGTCCAAGAGGATCTACTGACGGCTCTCTGATTAGAACTTCCATCTGGCCCTGCTCTCCGGCCTGTATCACCGGATGCAGATTATTGACAGGATCGTAGACCTTTACACTTGCTATGTTGCCTGCATATTCGTACTTGTCAGGAATAGCTGCAAGTGTTAATGTTGAACTGAAGGTTATGCTAAGAACGAGCGCAATCATGAATAAGGCAATAAGTATAATATGCTTCATCTATTCTCCCCCTCTCTAAAAAAAAACTGTAAATTAAATAGAAAAAATAAACAGCTTATTTTTTCCTTTTTCGTTTTTTTGTTGTCTTTTTTGCTTTTTTTGTTCTCTTAGCTGCTTTCTTTTTTTTGCCTTTTCTTTTGATTCCCAACGCTCTCTCAATCCTTGCTTCTTCTGCTTCTATTTTTATTTCTTCTGCTTCTACGCGCCTCACAATCGCCTCGATATTGGAGTCGATGCTTGCGATACGCCTTTCAAGGAATACTAATACTCGTAAACTGAATACTACAGCAGCAAGAGTGCCGATGATCACTGCAAGAGTTGCTTGTTCGATTGTTAAACCAACCATCATAAATCACCTCTTTTCGCATTTTTAAATCGTTATAGGTTTATAAACTTTTCGATAATGCCAATACAAAAATAGAAAAATATGAAAGAAATCAATATGATTCAAACATCTGAGAGAAGACAGAGGCAAAATACGGCGAATTCATCCAGACCGCGCTGTCATAATTTTTATGAACCTTGGAATCATCGACAAGCATGAACAAGATTTCCTGGTTATCTGCAATACAGAAACGCGCTTTCAGGTCGTGATTTTTAATCTGCGCCAGTTTTGAATATTTTGTTATGTTCTTTTTGCCTGACTGGTCCAGTTTGGAAGCGATCTTTAGTTTGACACCCCGCTTTTTTGCCCTTTCAAGATCCTTTTTGAAAAGCTCAAGAATCTCAAACAAAGAATCTGGCGTCAGCACCAAATCAAGGGAATCGCTTGCTGTTTTGATCAGCATCAAGATGTGGTTAAGTATGTTTTCCTTGCCGTTGACCATGCCGGACAGTTCTGTCAGCTCGATGTTTTCCATGCCCTTTGCATGCAAGTTATTCAACTCGTTGATTATCTTGCTTTGTTTCAAGACCTCCAACTGTTCGATCTGATCCTTTGCTTTAGCAGTAAGCTTTGATTTCATCTGATTCAGGACTTTCTGTGGTGCGACTGCAACATATTCGATAGGTTTTGCATTTTTCATCTCAATAAAGCCTTTCTTTTCCAGACCCTCCAGAACATCGTAGCTTCTGCTTCTCGGCACACCGCTTATATCAGCAAGCTCTCCTGCTGTGCTTTTCCCTCTGGAAAGCAAAGCAGTCCATAATTTGCTCTCATAAGAATTCAGTCCAAATTCCTTTAGTTTATTTAAAAATGCCTTCTCAACAATCATTCTCCTTCCCCCAAATAAATATGATTCTTCCTCTTTTAAAAAAGAATATCTAACAACCCCTTAAGCTTGTAGAATACTGTACATATTTATAAACATTTTGTTTTTTGCCATCTAAAAGTAACAAAAATAGAGAGCTAGAACCATTTGCCAAGGCCTTCTTGTTTTTCCTTGTCCTTGCCGAAAACGCTTTCTATCCTAACTTTTGTCAGTTCAAGGGTCTGGCGTATATATGGAGAAACATTGTAGCGCTCTGCTATGCTTAAACTAGGCTCCAGATATTTAGTCACACTGCCTTCGCTTATCGTAAAGATAATCCTTCCTTTCTTGCATTTAGGATTAGTGCATTTTCCAATCAATGGAGGCCGCCTGTACTTTGTATTGCATGTAACGCACCTGAACAGTTGCTGGGAAAACTTCCTTAAATTGCCTTTAGTATCCTTTACAAAGTGCTTGTTTATCACCAGTGCTGCAACATCTGCCTCATTAACTGCCCTGATCTTCTCTGCAATGTCCATTTGAACAAGCAGTTTTTCCTGCATTGCAGGTAGAGTCTTGTATGAAGAGATCAAGACGCCGTCATTAAAATCATCAGTATCATGGGTAAATCCATAGTCTTCATACTGGCCTGGCGAACCGAGACGCTCCATAACTTTTTCTATTTTTACATCCCAGGGATTCTTCCATTGCAGGCAGGCATTGTAAAATCCCAAAGGATATTTCCAGACAGTATCCATCTTGAAAACCATGTCATCAACTTCTGAAGCGGCAAGAACAGAAGTAAGTACCAATGGAGCATCCATGGTGCTTCCCCTTGTGCCTGGCAGATATTTTCGAGAAAAGTTCAAGAGGCCGTCCATAAGCATGAAGATTCCTGCTTCATCGCCATCGCAATCCCTCCTCATTGCGCTGTGGATCAAGGGATGCGCCATCAAACCTTGGTTCTTACTGAAACCCAGGATTCGGACAACCATGCCTGCGCTTGTATGCGGCGCCAAGCCTATCATCAGTTTGCCGACAAGATCGTCTCTTGTTTTGCAGTTATAATAAGCAGGCAGTTTGTAAAGCTTGACAAGCAGTTCATCGACGAATTTTGTTACCTTGAGAAACACCTCATCGGCAGGGCTTTCAATTTCAGGACAGCAGGGAAGAACAATGTCCTGCGGCTTTATCTCAATCACTTGATCATCTCTTTCTATAGGTTTTCCTTCAATATCCTTTGTATACCCTAGCTTTCTGAGTTTTTTTATTTGCACATTTATTTCCTTTGGCTTGAAATGCGTTATCGGTATCTCTGTTGCATCATATCGGATGGTGCCATCTTTGTTCACATACAAATCATACTTTGCTCTCAAAATGGGTTTTGCAAGATGCTCAAGAAGGTGTTCTTCGTTCACTGTTCCCTTGATTCCTTTTATTGTATCGGGAAATAAGGTCGTGCCAAGGAGCTTCAGTGCATTGTCGAAATAATGCTTTATATCTATGGGCCTGTTATCATAATAACGAAGATATTCGTGCTGGCATTCTTCAACATAGCCGCATTGTTTGCAGTGCTTTAATTTTTTTGTTTTCTTGCCGCAGTTCTCGCAAGAAGAGTATATGGTTATCCTATTGCAGGCCTCGCATTTGAATATAGGAAACGAAGAAGTTACTTTTCCAGTTTCTAATGCAGTATGAAAAGAACGCATCCTGCCGCCTTCTTCTCCTATCGGAAACAAACCGTGCGGGCTTCCTTTCAGTTTTCTCATCTTGCCTTTTTCGGGCCTTCCCATCCTTGTACCTATGTATATGCCGCTCTTGTCTCTGATCCTTATCTTGGAACAATTGTTCAACTTTTCCAGCGGATCTGATCCTTCTGCCTGTTTGATCCTGTCAAAATCAAAATCAGCTAATTGAGTGAAAAACGGCAATGCATCTTCTTTTTCGATCACAACATATTCAGTAGCCATAATGTGCGGCACTCCCAAACATTCCAGGACATTCTTTGCTTCCTGCATTATAGGGATTACTATTTTTTCTATGTCCTCGCCAATCTTAACATCTGCCTTCTTAAGCCATTCTATCAACAAATTCAGGTCACCCAAAGAAATATCTTTCCAGTGATATGTATATCTCGGGTGCAGCGGAATTCCCAGATTATAAGATATAGATAATGCGTGGTTTTGAGATATCTTTGTGTGCATTGGTTTTTTTAGCGCCTTCAGCAGAATCTCTTTTTTGATATTGCATAAATCGGCCGCCTTGTCCATGTCAAAACTTCCAAAATTGTCCACAATTGCTTTTTCCAGTTCCAGCACCCACCATTCCTCGCAATAACCAGGAGGAACAAGTTTGTGCGCCCTGTCGAAAAAATCCCCGTAACAAATCAAGATGTCGCCTAAAAACAGAATCTTTGCAATGTCCTTCTTGTGCTGTTTTGCTTCTTTTGCCGATTCAAGCCTGAGAACATTGCCGTTAGTAAGCTTGACAACAGGCCCTTCTATTGTGTCACAAGGAGTATATATTGCGCCTTTGCTTGGGCGCTCCACTTTCATGTGGGTGCCTACTGCGATGAAATCGTTCAGCACGTGCATTGTTGCCGGATGGATGCACTGGGCACTGTCTCCGCTCGTCCTTGCCCTGCCATAACGAAGCCTGAAACCTCCTTTTGACAAGGGATGCGCAAGCACAGGCCTTCCGCCGACAAGGTCGCTTATGTATGCATGGTCCGGAAGTATTTTCGGTTTCTCTTCATCTTTATCTTCTTGTTTTTTTCTTTTTTCTTGCTTTGCCCTGACTTCTTTCTGCACCTTGATAAAATCCTCGAGAAAGTTCCATTGTTCCATGTCAAATTCTTCGCCCCATTTAGACAGCTGGCTCCATAATTTAGGGGCTTTCAGGGGAAGGCAGCTGGACATGATCAAGCACATGCCACTCCTGATCAGGTTTGTTTCAACTCTTTGCAGATTTTTGTAATTCGGCACTTCTACTTTCTCAGTGGGGTCCCCGCCGATCTCTATAGGCATGTGTTTTGCCATGAAATCCACTTCTTCCTTGGACGGCATGTATTGAATCCTTACACATCTGTCATTGTAATGTTCCACTTCTGAAAAATAACGATTTATCTCGTTCTTATCAGGATCGTACATATCATACCCCATTTTCTTTCTTACATAGTCGCCGATCAAGACGCTGACTGCAGCACCTGTACCGCCTGCATTCCTAATCGGCCCTGAGAAATGCATGCAGAAATATTTCTTGCCGTCTCTTCTTTGTTTTATCTCCAGCCTGGTAAAGCCTTCGAGACATGCACTGACAACACCGACGGTCACATATGCAAATCCTGCTTTTATGCCGACTTCCATCGCTTCTCTTTCGTCGTCGAATTTGCAGATTTCCTGTTTTGCTATTTCCTCGGCGATCTTGAAAGCGACCCTCCAGTCAAGAACGCCGTATTTTTTCTCTAGCTCCTGTATCCTTGGGACCAGATTGCTGTCTTTGATCTGAGGAGCAATAGAAGAAATTAAACCTACTACCCTTTCTGCCATGTTTTTTGCAAGAGAAATCTCTACTTCGTCTGCAGGGTCGAGGTTTTTCTTCCTTGCTTGTGTAGCAATCGAATGAGAGTCCTCTACTTTCTTTCTTATGCTTTCAAAATACTTTCCCATTTCTTCTGAATATTCCATTTTGATCTAGGTGAATTTCATAATCTTAACTTTTCTTGTCTGCAGATTGACAATGGGTACTTTTGCAGGTTCGGGCTGGGAACCGAACTTCAGGGCATATTCGCTAATTCCGTTCCAGCAACTGCCAGTAATCAAAGTCACAGTCCTATAGTTTGAAGCCCCGGCCCTGTGCGTGTGGCCTGTAATGAAAAAATCAGGAACTGTCTCTATAACAAGCGGATCCTTCCTGCCGTCGGGCATATACAAGGTGCTTGTATGCGTCGGCGCCAAATGGCGCATCCTCAGCAAATATTTCAGGATCTTGTCTGGATTCAGGACGCCACCTTCCTCCCTAATCTTCTGAACATTGTCCAGATAATAAAAAACAGAGAACCCGTGATAGACCAAGACATCAAATCCTGGAAAGTTTTTTGTTTTGTGGATGTTCACCAAACCAGGACTGGTTATCATTGTGACATTCGGCAGTTCCCATAAAGGTCTTGCATATTCTTTCGACAATAAAGGCTGCGGATCAGCAATTCTCATCGCGTCATGGTTGCCCGGCCCTAAGATTATCTCTATGCTGTCAGGGATCTGGGATAAAATCTCTGCTGCTTTTTCATACTGGTCATAAACATCCTTGATCTCGAGATCGTGCTCTTGGTCCGGATGTATTCCCACCCCTTCTATGA
>WJKV01000121.1 GCA_014728875.1 Candidatus Woesearchaeota archaeon
ACTGTACTGATTCTGTTTTCCATTGCAGTGAGATACTCCAAATCTCTTAGATTTCCGATATTATCTGGAAATTTTTCTATCTCGTTCCAATAGATAAACAGGTCTTTAAGTTTTCTTAATTCGCCTACAACTTCAGGAAGTTCCTCTAATTTGTTGAAACCGAGGTGCAGGTCTTCAAGTTCTGTCAATTTCTCTAATTCATCTGGCAAATCTGTAAGGAAGTTTTCCCTCAGACGAAGAGTTTTCAATCTGCTTAATTCCCCTATCGCTGCGGGAAGATATTTCAAACCGCATTTTTCAAGGTAAAGCTCAGTCACTCTTCCGTTTTCTTGCTCAACTTTGATGTAAGGTTCAGCTTTGCTATAGAGACGTATACCTTCATCTCTCTTCATCTCGTCGAAACTCTTTCTTGCAAGATTCATGATTTCATTCAAAGCTCTCTGTTCTTTTACATTAAATTTCATTTTTCTTCACCTCCGTCGGAGGATCCTGGCTTTCTTGCCAGGATGTTTGCGAATGGTCCGTCTGTTGTGAAAGGCGAGTCTTCGACTATGAAGCCGGCCTTCTCCAGGTTGTCGCGGACCATGTATGTTGTTGAGTAGAACTCAACAAGTCCCCGTTCTGCGTCGCTCTGCTCCTTAAGGATGGCCTTCATGAACTTTTCCCTGTCTTCAGGATCCTTCATCCTTTCAAGGGTTGTCTCGATGATGCCTCCTTTTCCGCTGTAATACTGCCTTACAGGCACGATCATGCCCTGATAGTCTGCTTCGATCGACGCGTCTATGAAAGGCAGCACAACAGTTGTGTCTCTTTCCAAAGACAACGGCAGGTTGCTCTTGCTGATCTTTGATATCTGCTTGTATCCGCCTTTGTTTTCGTCTGCAAAATAGCTGTATAATCTCTCAGGATCTTTTGCACGGATCTCCACCATTCCGGTGTCAGTGATGGTCACATACGTAGAATCAAAATATTCATCAGCATCGGTCCTGACTGCGCTGACTCCCTCTTCTCCGTCTTCGCCTGTCTCTACCTTTCTTTCAAAATACCATTCTCTTGCTTTTGCAAACGGATATCTTGCGTCTGTGACAGTCACTTTTTCCTCGCCGGACTTGATCACGTCTTCTGCAATCTTCTTCAGCTTGGTCTCGCTGTACTTCATGTCAGCGTTCCCTTCTCCGATGTGCAGGTATCCTCCGGGCTGGAGCACTCTCAGAGCCTCTTTTGCGAACTTGTAAATGTCTTCTTCATACTGAGTCGCGTGGTGCACTGCGACTGTCATGTCGATGAACGACACGCTGTCATCGGGCATAGTGTATCCGTCCATTATGTTCTGCGCCTGTATGAATACTGTGTTCTTCTTTTCTCTTGGATCGAACTCTCCAACAACATTCTCCAAAGAATAATAATTGGTGAAGCCTTTCTCTTCCAGTTTCTTAGGGATCTCCCTGCAGATCTTGTCATTGTAGTCCATCAGCACAATGTTGGCGTCCCCAAGTATAGCCCTGACTGTCTCCAGTCTTTCAGAATAAGGCAGGACGTCCTTTCCAGGACCTACTACCACAAGCGTCTTCTGGTCTTCTATCTTCTGCACGCTTCTGTCCATCATCTCCATCAATCTATTGTGCAAATTAGGCAACAATGCCATTGCTATCTTGTAATAGATGCCTTTTGGAGCAAGGTCCGGCCTGCTCTGTTCAATATCACTCTCTTTTTTGGTTGATTTTTCTTTAAGCAATTTTTCCAGTTTTTGTACTGTGTTTGTCATTTTGTTTACCTCCTCAAATCGGATTTTTCCATGCATCTATTATGGCCGGCTTTCCATATAAACTTAAATAGTAGAAGTTACAACTAACTACGGTAGTAGAAAACGCAACAACAATGAAAGAAAAGATACTTGAAGACCTGGGATTGAGCAAAAACGAGGTGACAACCTATCTGAAACTTCTAGAGCTGGGGCCGTCAACAGCAGTCGAGGTTGCAAAGGGAACAAGGCTGCACAGGCCCAATGTTTATGACGCGCTGAACAAACTGGTCAAGAGAAGCCTGGTAGGGTATTTCATGAAAGACAAGGTCAAGTATTATGAGGTCCTGGATCCTGACCAGCTCATGACATTGCTGAAAGCCAAGGAGCTTGAACTGCAGAAGGTCCTGCCGGAGCTCAAGGTTCTGCAGCTCACTGCAAAACCCTCGAGCAATGTGGCTGTGTTTGAAGGAATAATGGGTGCAAGAAGAATGATGACCGACATGATAAACAACACAAAAAATCTGTATGTGCTCGGTGTGCCAAAGGATTATGCGCCTGTCCTTGGAGAGGGCTGGGTCAAGCAGTGGCATGAGACAAGAGTCAAAAAGAAGGTCAATTTCCATCACATAGTAAATGAGGATTATTATCCGCGAAGGATCAAGTTCCTGCGTTCGTTGAAGCATACTTCTATAAAATTCCTGCCCAAAAAATACAATGCGCCGAATGTCCTGTGGATCTATGACAAGGGCATTGTGCTGAATTTCATGCAGCCTTTTGTCTGCGTCAGGGTATTGTCTGAAGACGCTGCGAAATCATTCAGGCAGTATTACAAAATGCTTGAGAGCATTGCTTTGGAGAAGGCTCCCCAAGAATGATTTTCTTTTTAAATACCGATGCAAAAGCCTTATATAATCACTGAATTCTCGTTTGTATAAAGTGAAGGATGCTATAACAGGGTTAAGAAAATTAATGAAAGAAATGCGCAAGGGCACGGATCCTAATGAAATTCTTGGGGCTTTTCACAAAAGAAGAGGGCAGACAAGGGTGCCCGGGATTGAC
>WJKV01000122.1 GCA_014728875.1 Candidatus Woesearchaeota archaeon
GACGAGGCATGCGGAAACTGTGCAGAATCTGAACAATCAACTTACAGGTAGGTTCAGCGTCACTACAGATAGAGGAAAAGAACAAATTCGTAAACTAATCAAGAGGTTGGAAAAAGAAAAAATAGATGTCGTATTCTCTAGTGATTTGCCTAGATGTGTAGAAATTGTAAAGGCAATCAACAATGCTTATGGAACTCCCTTTATTTTATCGCAGAAACTGCGCGAGAAGTCCCAAGGGAAGTTTGAAGGCAAGGATGTCAGAAATATTAATTGGGATAGTTTGCCTGGTGATTTCGAAACTAAAAAACTTCCAGGAGGCGAAAGTTTGAAAGAAGTTAGGGACAGGATAAAGTCTTTTATAGGAATGTTGATGGCAGATTTTTTAGAAAAAAACGTATTAATTATAAGTCATGGAGGAACATCTAAAGTCATGATAGGGTTTCTTATGGGAAAAGATTTAAAAGAATCCATTTTCGATTTACATTTTGACAATTGTAGCTTGAGTGTTTTTGATATCGACAGTTCAGGAAATTGCAATCCTATTCTAGTAAATGAAACAGATTTTCTGGAGGATTAAAATTACAAATATAATATGTTTAGATGGTTGTCCAGGAACGGGCAAATCAACGCAATGCAATCTTTTAAGAGAGTATTTCCGCGAATATCGTGTAAATGGGTTGGTTATCGTTGAAAAGAATTATGAACCCTTTAAATCCTTGGTGAGATCTTGGTGGAGTAACAGGTCAGATGAATGGCTTTTTACAGAGAAACAAATACAAGATTTTGCAGTGGCAAGAGGCGAAACATTTAGAAGGCATTTTAGTAACAGGCCTGATCTGGACCTGCTTGTTATAGATAGATACATCTATACTTCTGGAGTTTATCAAAGAAATAAAGAGGGTATAACTCCAGAAGATATAATCGAATTGAACCTTCAACGAGGAGCACCATTGCCTGATTTAAGCCTTCTCTTGGATTGTAATGCAGATATTTCGTATGAGAGAATTCGCAAAAGAGATATTCTAACAAGAAAGAACGAAGTTTTCGCAATATCCTTAGAAAGAATGAAACATATACGAAATAGATATCTTAGTCTTCTAAGATCTAGAAAGGAACTTATAAGAGTTGAAACTAATAGGTCTCCTGAAGAAATACATCAAGATATAATCACCCTTATATGCTAATTCTAGAAACAGAAACATTTAAATACCAAAATCCATTCAAATACGCTGTAAGAGGTGAATGAATGAGTAAATACTTCAGCATGATTCTACTATCAATGATATTTCTAATGCTAGTTGTGAGTGTTGTGAGTGCGCCTACCAGTCCACCGAGCGGAATTGGAGATGATGATGGAATTGACATTGGTACCAAAGCGCCAAGGGAGGGTTTAGGTGAGGGCGCTGTGGATACGGGCGGCGATGCTGATGCTGGAGGCATTGGCGAATCTCCTGCTGGAGAGGGATTTGGACCAGATGGCCCAGTTGAAACTCCAGACGGCAGGCCTGCAGAAGAGAATGCAGATGATAGAAATAGGGCAAGAGACGGCACACCGCCGGCAGGAGGCGGACCTATACCAGAATTCTCAACAATAGGAATCTTTGCAGCTGCAGCAGCAGGTGCCTTAGGTTATATGTATATGAGAAAAAGAAGGAAATAATTATTTAATTATTTTGGCTAGATAACATTTGATATATCTCTCTTGGATATGTTGTAGTTGTAGGATCAACACCTGGAATAGGTCTATTTACCGGATCTCCATCTTCATCTACGATTAATCCTGTATGAGATTTAGAGGCTCCGTTCCATTTTTTTTCAGGCACCGTATTTGTAAAATATGTATGCATTGCTTTTTGATATAAGTCATTTCTTCCAGTTCTCTTGGCTAAATTTGCGAAATCTAACAATAATCTTAAAATTGGAACTCCGCTGTTTTTTCTGTATTTTTGTGCAAGTTCATCAGGATGTTCAGGTCTGATAGTATATCGGTATATGCCATAACTAGGAATTTCTGATAAATTAACCTCGTTGAACAATTTCTTTGCAACAATTTGAGCAGATTCTAAACATTCTTTATTATTGGTTAATTCATAGATGTCCATTAATGATTTGCAATAATTAATATAACCTTCTATGCAACCTAATTTAAAATTGTGCGCTCTTTCACCTTGCTCTGTAAACCAGACTCTTTGCCAAAATTGTAAATCTTCTGCACGCCTATTATGCTTTAAAACTGCTTCAAGGGTTCTATCTGCTTTTTCCTTGTATTCTTGATTTCCAATTAATCTGTGTGCTCTGTATAAAGCAACGACATCTTCTAAAATTTCTGCATCCAATAGATCCTCTTTACCCACTTTAACGTTATGCACAAAATGCATCAAAAATCCGAGTTCTTGGTTCCATTTCTTTTTTACGATCAGGTCTGCGATTCGCTGTATTTCTTTTTTGTACTGTTGTGCGTTTTGCGGGTCAAGTTCTAGTGCTGTGAAGTGGCAGTTCAACAATGCTCTTCCGATGTATGCGTCAATTGTATCTTCGTTTACCTGGTCGAAGAATGACATCCATCTTCTTGCGTACTGCAGCCATTTTTGTCCTTGTTCTTCATTTCTTGTTATCCTGTACAATTGCCATAAAGAACCGATGAATTCTGCAGGTGCGCTTTTTGTTTCCCATTCTAATTCAGAAAGCCTTTGTCTTAGCCATGTCCCGTCTGTTTTGACTGCAACCGGAACTTCTTTTACAGAGCTTTGTGCCAGAGGTTCTACTATTTTCTCTGCATAAAGCAGTGCGAGTGTTTTATAGATGCCTGTATCAACTTCACTATAATCTCTTGCTCTAATATTTGTCAATATGAATTCCAGTTTCTTATGTACTTCATTATTACCTTCGCCTTTAAGCAATCTTTGCACTAGTTCCTGTTGTTTTCCGCTGAATCTTGAGATTACAGCTTCGACTTTTTCCAGGTTGTCGTGCCGTTGCCATTTCTTGGTTGCGGTAGCATATCCGCCTAAGGCTTCGATCAA
>WJKV01000008.1 GCA_014728875.1 Candidatus Woesearchaeota archaeon
CTACACCACAGGGGCATAATTTCATTCAGAAACTTCGTTTTGTTTTTAAATGTTATGTTAAAAAAGAAGAAATCAAGCTAAATAAAGCTTTTTCTTCATATACTCAATAGTATTCTTGAAACCTTGCTCCACATCGAATTTTGGCACCCAATCCAATTTTTCTTTTGCCAAACTAATGTCCGGCTTTCTTCTTGTAGGATCATCCTTTGGCAGGGGACTGAAAGTAATCTCGGATTTTGAGCCGGATAACTCTGCTATTCTCTGCGCGAGCTGATACATTGTCATCTCCGCTGGATTGCCGAGATTGACAGGACCTATGAATTCTTCCTGGTTCATCATCCTGTACATTCCTTCCACAAGATCAGAGACGTAACAGAAGCTTCTTGTCTGGCTTCCGTCGCCGTAGACTGTGATCGGTTTATTCTGTAAAGCCTGTGTTATGAAATTCGTGACGACCCTGCCGTCGTTCACAGCCATGTTCGGGCCGAAAGTATTGAATATCCTTACTATCCTGATATCAACCTTGTGCTGCCTGTGGTAGTCCATCATAAGACATTCTGCAATCCGTTTTCCCTCGTCATAGCAGCTTCTTATTCCTATTGGATTGACATTCCCCCAATATGTTTCTGTCTGCGGATGCTCCAGCGGCGTGCCGTAAACTTCAGAAGTTGAAGCCTGCAGGATCCTGGCATTTGTTCTTTTTGCAAGACCGAGCATATTCACCATGCCGACTGTGTTCGCTTTAATTGTTGCGATCGCATTGTACTGATAATGCACAGGCGATGCAGGACACGCGAGATTATATATCTGGTCGCATTCGATCCTTATCGGTTCTACTATGTCGTGGCGGATGAATTCAAAATTTGGATTGTCAAGCAGGTGCTTGATATTTTCCTTGCTTCCTGTGAACAGGTTGTCAAGACAGATAACCTCATGTCCTTTGTTCAAAAGAAATTCGCATAGATGACTGCCGATAAATCCAGCTCCTCCTGTAACCAATATTCTCATTCTGTAGAAACATTGTACTGTGTTTAAAAGATTTGTGGACTAACTTTTGCAAAAAGTTAGGATCAAAAGAGAGAGGATTCCCAAAACTGCGTAGCAGTTTGGGCACATCCAAACCTTTGGTTTGGATTGCGCAACCTGTCGATTGAATCCACTTAGACACTGAAGAATAAAATGGGCCGGGTGGGAATCTCATCAAAACAACGCAGTGCGCAGCTTCGATTTTGAACCCACGACCACTGGCTATCCTAGCCCGATTCTTATATGAAACGTGGACATATAAGACCAGCGCTCCACCAAGCTAAGCTACCGGCCCAGATAAAATTGAAGGTAAATATCTCACTTATAAAGGTTTCTCTATGATTCGTAGGAGAAAAGAAATTCCTTTTTGTATTTTTCAAACCTGTTCTCTTCGATGGCAGTCCTTGCGTCTGTCACCACCTTCTGGATGAAATGCAGGTTGTGGATTGTTGCAAGCCTCAGTCCGAACAGCTCTTTTGTTTCCAACAGATGATATATGTAGGAACGGGAAAAATTCCTGCAGGCATAGCATTCGCAGTCTTTCTCTACCGGATCAAAATCATACTTGAACCTCCCCTTGTTCAGATGTAGGATCCCGTTTTTTGTGAACAGACTTCCTCTTCTTGCATTCTGCGTCGGAAAGATGCTGTCAAAACAGTCGATGCCCATGCTTATCGATTCTAGGATCTCCTGCGGAGTTCCCATGCCCATAACATAGCGCGCCTTGTTTTTGTCGAGCAAAGGAATCTGCATCTTTATCATCTCGAAAGTCTTTTCCATCTTTTCTCCGATGCACAGTCCGCCGAAGGCAATGCCGTCGAATTCCAGCGCGTTTATTTTTTTGGCGCTTGCTTTTCTCAGGTCAGGAAATGTTCCGCCCTGGGTGATGCCGAACAGCAATTGCTTTGGATTTATGCTCGCAATATTTTCTTTTTTCAGCCGATCGTGCTCTTTCAGACAGCGTTCCGCCCAGAGATGGGTTCTTCTTGTCGCATCTTTTATGTAATCATAGTCTCTTCCAAAATGAGGGACGTCGTCGAGCGCCATCGCAACGTCACTTCCTAATTCTGATTGGATCTGCATGCTGTCCTCCGGCGTAAGCTCGTGCTTCCTGTTGTTTTTCTTGTCCTGGAAAAGTATTCTTTTGTCATTCCTTTCCAGCAGAAATTCCTCGCTCAAAACCTGGAAACCGCCGCTGTCAGTAAAGATCCCTTTCTCCCAGTTCATGTAGCGATGCAGGCCGCCGAACTCCTGTATCACTTTGCTTCCCGGACTCAGCAAGAGATGGAATGCATTGCAGATGATTGATTCTGTCTTGAAGTCTGCAAGCTCTTTTGGAGAGATGTTCTTGACACTGGCCTTTGTTCCGACAGGCATGTAGAACGGCGTCTTTAGTCTGCCGTGTTTTGTATGCAATAATCCTGTCCTTGCTTCCCCGTCCTGGGATGTTATTTCAAACATCAAATTCGTCTATATATAAGGTGTTTATAATGCTTTTGGTAAAGACTTTAATATTCATTCTTTCAATGCAGATAGTCGATGGGGTTAGAACATATTTTGGTTGCAGACGAACAGTTCATCAGCACATATCCTACAGGTCTTAAGGATTTTCAGGATTGGGAATGTGCGCGGGATCTGTTTGACAGAAGAAAATCATCCAGAAGAAGAAAAGACGGAACAATCACAGCCATAGCAAAAACCCTGGGCAGAAGCTGCCAAACAGTCTACCAGTGGCTGGTTAAAGGAAACAAACCTCCTGCACTAAAATATCTGGCGCAGGCAAGGAGAATAGGTCTGATGCCTTTTGGTCTGGACAATGAAAAATTTCTTTACATCAATAAATTTTTTGCCTATGTGTTCTGGACAGGCAGTATAGGAAGAAAATATCAAATTGGAGTGAATCTTCCAAGAAAACCAGGCAAGAGTCTGAATAATATGTTAAATAAAAAATTAAGAATAAATTCAACCTATAGGGAAGAATCAAGTTGTATCGCGTGCAACAGGAACGGTCCTTTCTATGGCAGGGTTTTCCATCAACTGGGTCTGCCTGTCGGAGGAGGAAGAAAAGCAGGCCAGTTCTTTGAGATGCCGGTTTATGTGCGGAGATTAGTGGAGATAATGAAGGATGAAGACGGACAAAAGAAATACAGAACAACCGCACGAGCAGCATTGGAAGATTTCATGCTGATATTGCTGAAGACAAGAAAACACGTCTCCAATTCGAGCAATTATTGGAGCGTTGCATTGCACTGCAACAAAAATAAGAAAATCGCAGAAAAATTAGGAGAGGATGTGATACGTATTTTCAGGGCATTGTTTCCTAGATCGGGAATAACAAAAAGAAACCTTGGAAATAAGCCTTTATACCATAAAAAAAGAAAAAACTGGAACTCAAGAATTTATCTGAGGCAGGAGAATCTGCAAAGGCTGGAAAAATACTATCCTGAATTCTACAGAAGAATTGATGACAACAGAGTATAATGCGCGCTGGCTGAGTATAAAAGCGAAGCCTTTAAAAAGAAGCCCTTTCTTCTAGTTTAAATTCAGAAAACTTTAATGTGTTTGTCTTTCAAATTGAATTTTTTGGCGTGAAGTATTAAGCTTTTTCTGAGAATAAGAATTGAGAGGGTAAAACAAAAATGAAAGGAACAGTAAAATTTTTTAATGAAAACAAGGGATTTGGTTTCATTGCTGGCGAAGACGGCAAAGAGTACTTTGTCCATCAGACCGGACTTGCAGAAGGTGTAGTCTTGCGTGAGAACGATGCAGTTACATTCGATGTTGTGCAAGGAGACAGAGGTCCAAAAGCTGAAAATGTCGCATTAGACACAGAAGCTAAAGAATAAATTTAAGTTTTTGACAGCCCCTTTATTAAGGCAATCCGTAAGCTTTATAAAGAGGCTCGTTTGTTATTCAAAATAGAATCAGTATGGAGAGAGCACTTGCTTATATTTCATGAACATTTCGCTTTTTCTGGATAAGTGCTGATATAGACGAGGTATACAGAGAATGAATTTATTTGATAAATTAGGATTGAGCCAGCAATTGCTGGCAGTGATCAAAGGAATAGGCCATACCAGGCCTACCCAGATACAGGAGGATACCATCCCCCTTATAATGGATGGAGAAGATGTGATTGGAGAATCTGCAACAGGTTCTGGAAAGACATTGGCTTTCGGCTGCGGCATTGTCGAACAGGTAATTTCTGGAAGAGGTGTGCAGGCATTGGTGCTTGCTCCTACCAGGGAGCTTGCAGAGCAAGTAAAAGAGTCACTTAAACTGCTATCGCGCAACAAAAGATTGAGGATTGCAAGCATCTATGGCGGCGTTTCTATCAGTCCGCAGATGGATGCAATCAAAAGGGCGGATGTTGTTGTGGCGACACCAGGAAGGTTGCTTGATCATCTTAACAGGGGAACTATTGATCTGTCAAGGATTAAGGTGTTGGTCTTAGATGAAGCAGACCGTATGCTTGACATGGGATTCATAGAAGATGTGCAGAAAATCATAAGAGCCTGCCCAAGAGAACGCCAGACTTTATTTTTCTCAGCGACGATCGCGCCGAAAATAAGGGATCTGGCTGATAGGTATATGTCAAACCCAATAAAAGTGTCAGGTAAAAAACAGGTAGATCCGAGCAAGCTTAGGCAGGTATATTACAATACTTCCAGAAAAGAGAAATTCTCACTTCTTGTACATCTGTTAAAGAAAGAAGATTCAGATCTAGTGATGGTATTCTGCAATACAAGAAGCAATGTTGATTTTGTTGTAAAGAATCTTAAGCTCAATGGAATACGGGCGATCGCTATCCACGGCGGCCTGACGCAGAACAAAAGAACAAACACCATCTCTTTTTTCAACGGCGGAAAGGCTGGCGTTTTGGTATGCACTGATGTTGCTGCCCGAGGACTTCACATCGACAATGTTTCTCACGTATACAACTACGATCTTCCAAAAGATGCAAAGGACTATGTCCACAGGATCGGAAGAACAGCAAGAGCTGGTGAATACGGAAAGGTCATCAATGTCTTGTGCGATCTCGACTATGATAATTTTGGCAGGATCCAGAATGAATACAGAGAGTTCAAGATCAATAGGATAGAGATGCCAAGACTGAAGAGAGTTATGATAGATGCTGGCCGTTCAAGAAGAAGATCTTTCGGCAGAGGAAACTTCAGAGGAAACCGTGAGGACAGGCCTGCTAGAAGGCGCGGAAATTTTAGAGGCAGAAGTTTTCATGGCCGAGGCCCTAAAAATGGAAGTTCGCAGGGCAGGAATTCAAAAGACCGTTCCCGAAACAGAAATCCTCGAAGTGGAAGTTCACAGCTCCAAAAGAAAAAAAGAAGATTCTAAATGCGCCGACCGGGAATCGAACCCGGACCACAACGTTGGCAACGTCGTATTGTACCATTCAACCACCGGCGCAGAATATAAGAGCTGAAAAACAAGGCTATTTATAAATTTAATGTAGAATTAATTTCTTGTGAAGATTCTATTTTTTCGGTAGTACTAGGCACTTTTACTATTGCAGGTTCTGGTTCTGCAATTACATTGCCTGTGACAGCTGACATCGAACTGCTCTGTCCGATAGTCTGGATAGAAACTAAAGACACAACTAAAACTGCTGCGACTACAAGACAAATCAGAACAGCTGTTTCCCCTCTGTGCTTGAACACCATAATCACCTTTTATTAATGAAGAAACCTGATATATAAATGTTTATGAAGGATATTAAATTCTCTAACCTCTAATTATGCCTTTTCTAGTTGCTCAACCCTTTCTTTCAACTCATAAACTTCATCGCAAATTTCCTGAAAACATTCCCAGCAGACGGGAGTAAGATATATGTCATCTTGTTTAGTACTTGAAAATTGTCTTTTTCCCATCACATATCGATTACAGTTTCCACACCTTATTTCTTCCATATTAAAACCCCCTTAGATAAAATGTCAATGGGCCCACCCGGATTCGAACCGGGGATCTACGCCTTGTAAGGGCGGTGTCATAACCACTAGACCATGGGCCCGGTATGGGGGCTATGAACTAAGGTTTATTTAAAAACCTTTTTATTGGCAAAGTCAAAAGATTTATAAAGGGCCCTAGTATCCATAGCTATATAAGAGAGGTGCAAATTCGCAGTAACAATGGAAAAGCAGATATACAGCTTGATATTTAATGAAGACGAGATTTCATGGCAGTCTCTGCTTATGGAACTGGTGAGGACCGAAGGTTTGGATCCTTGGGACCTAGACATAAGTAAATTGGCTAATTCTTATATCAAGACAGTAAAGAAGATGAAGGAGGCTAACCTGAGGGTTGGCGGAAAAGTGATTCTTGCGAGCGCCATGCTGCTAAAGGTAAAGAGCAAGAAGCTGGTCGGGGAAGAACTGGAGAGACTTGATTCTTTGTTCAAGCAGGTAGAAGCAGAAGCAGAATACGTTGAAGATCTTGAAGACGTCAATCTGCTGGAACCGTTATTGGACAGGGCTGCAGAAGACGAGAATCCGCTTTATCCTAAAACACCGCAACCAAGAAAAAGAAAAGTCAGTGTCTTCGATCTTGTAGAGGCAATGGAGAAGGCGATGGACGTGAGGAAAAGAAGGGTCACCACAAGAC
>WJKV01000123.1 GCA_014728875.1 Candidatus Woesearchaeota archaeon
ATATTTTTGACGATTATAATATCAAAGAAAATAAAAAAAGAATATTAGATTATATAATAGAAAGATCAAACATCAGTCATAGAAAAGGAAGAGGTTTCTGCGAAGATGTGGGCGCTTTCTATGCTCCTGTGGTTGCACAAGGCCTTTCTTTTGTTTTGAGAAGATTCAAAGGCCTAAGAGAATTGTACGAAAGAGCACAGACTGCAGATTCGCTGCATAAAATCATGTATTATACAGTATTGGATGCAATTGCAAGTGTCATTTTGATTGATGCCAAAAGAACAAAGTGCAGAGTCAAGGACGATAAATTCGATGAAAAAATATTTTGGGCAAAATATAAGATTAATCCTGACGAACTCTTGGAAAGATTTGAATCAAATCTGACAAATATGTTCAGTGGATTGGATGCCAATATAGTATCATGTACAGGAGATATGTTATTTGTTGAGGGTCTATCAGAAGAAAAGAGAATTGCATTTGAGAAAAAAGGCATAGTTTACCTAGGACAAGCAGACGTCATAAGGCTGAAACATATATACAAAAATCAAAAGAATCTTGACAAGGCAGTTGATAATGATGAACGCTTGATTATGAATTTTGACGGCCTATTGAGCAGCACAGGATTGAGGATGCCAAGCAAGAAAGTGAGGTTTGACAAGGATCCTGAATCCGGCGATCTTACAGGATTGGAGATTAAGATAATCTATGATTTTGTGCAGGAATATTTTGCATCTGGCCCTGAAAAGGCATTGAGATTGCTGGATAAATATTGCAGAGCTGTCAGGGAGAACAAATGGAAGGACAAGCTCGATTATCTGAGGACATATGTCTGCAACAAACCTTCTATCTATGATTATGCAGACCAGGACAGGGAGAAAGTGGAGATAATGAAGTTCTTCGGCTGTGAGGATTATGGTGACAGAGTAACTTTTGCTGTTGGGAGTTTTGACAGTATAGAGAATGATTATCTGCGGTTTGAGCCTGACAGGCGCCAGGAATTCATAGAGAATTTTGCGCCTCGGTTCAGCCATTATGCAAACAAGATTTTCGGCGGGCGCAGGGTCAGAAGAAATGAATTTTCAGTAGATATTGGAGAGAATGAAAAATTCGAGACAAAACTGTATAAAATCTTCACTTCATTGTTCTATCCAGACCACAAGGACCATCCAAGCTATGTCTTCAAAGAAGACGCATTCGACAACATAAAATGCGGACAAGGAACAGAAAGAGACATAGAGATTCTGTTGAATTAGATGTTCTCATCCAGCCATGTGAGGATTAAAGAATCAAGGCCGGGTATCTTCGCGAGCATGTCTGTGCCATGGCCGGCGTCCTGGAACTTCCTGAAGGTCGGTTTTTCTGCGAGCAAACTGAGCTTGTTGCTTGACTTGTATGCATAATCGTCTTCTCTGCTCGCTGCGATCAGAAGAGGCCTTTCACCGTACATGTTGACTGCGCCTATCACGCTTATGCCTCTGTAATCCTCGCCAGGAGAAAGAAGAACCACAGCATCAATGTCATCGTCTGCTGCTGCGTAATTGAGAGCGACGTTCGCGCCGATGCTCGCGCCGATCATCGCATAGTCTCTTGCGTCTGTCTGCTTTTCCAGGTATTTTTTTGCGACTTTTGCATCATTCACCATGCTGTTGAAGTCCATCTCATTGAATTCCTGCCATCTTCCCTGGTTGATGGACTCGCCGTGGCCTCTCAAGTCAACTGCAAGGACTGCATAACCTTCTTCCTGCAGTCTTTCTGCGAACGGCTCCCACGTAAACCTGTCCTTGTTCAGCATGTGCAATAAGATAGCTGCTTTCGGCGCCTCAACCAGCGGTTTGTAATAAGTCGCGCCAATGTCAATGCCGTCCTCTGTCTTCAGCATTATGTTGGACTTAGAAAGGGCTGTCTTTTCTATTGTTGGTTCTGTGTCTTGCTCAATAACATCAGTGCCCCTGTCAATTGCTACTTTATGCTCAACTTTTAAAGCAGTCTGGCACGCAGTCAACAAACTAATCAAAAGAATAAGTACAACAACTATCATCACCGATCTTTTATTCATATCAGAGCAAATAGAATGTGAATATATAAATTTATCTTAGATAAAAAGAAAAAAGGTAGAGCCAAGTAAGCCGCCTTTTGTTTCCCTTCCCTTGAAGGAACAGGGATTCCTGACATTTTACTAAGCGTCAACTGACTTGCACCAACCAGGACTGTCGTTTCAACTTTCCCTTTGAACAAAGTCAACCTGTTATCTCGCTTCTGTCGCCAGAAGCTTCAAGGCGTCATTCCGGACAAAGGAAGTATCGTTTCTGTACAGTTGCCCTCTCTTTCAAGAGCTTAAGGTTAAGTGGTCTTTTTGAGGTGGGCGGACTTTCCTCAGTTCACAAAGAACCGTTGGTCAGGCTTGGCCCCTACCTTTTTCTCTTGCGAGCGCGAGATTTGCCCATCATCTTAAGTTCTTTCCTGATCAAGCCGAGTTCTGTTGTCTGGTTCTTTTGGACAACTTTCAGCTCTTCTTTGAGAGCTTCATTGGCTGCGAGGACGATCACGAGCAGTATCACCATGAGCCACAAAAACAGGCTCTGGACACTGTCCCAGCTCAAAAGGCCTCCGCCAACACTGACCATCTTTTGTATAAGGAAATATCCTACAATAACAACAATGATGCCCAAAACAAGCAGTACTCGCTCGAAAAAATTGGGTTTTCTGAACTTAGATACTACCATTCTATCCCCTCCTTTTTAAATATAAAAGCCTATAAGAGTATTTAAAGCTTTGCTTTTTACCTGCTGTAAACCTCTATCAGGTTGCCGTCCGGATCCCGCAGGATGCAGCGCTTCTCGCCTGAAGGATACAGTTTCGGCTCTGAGATCTCTGCACCTATTGACTTGGCCTTTTCATAGAATTCGTCAAGATTGTCGATCATCAGTGCGATGTGCCTGTAGCCAAGTACATCGTTCTCCTTATTCGGCTGTTCTGGCAGCTTCTTCTTGAACTGTATCATCTCTATCCACAGGTCTCTGTGCTTTATCCATCTGACTGTCTTGTCGTCTTTTTCCAGTTCCTTTGCCCTTTCAAAGCCGAACAATTCTTCATAAAATTTCTCTGTTTTGTCCAGGTCAGTGACAGTGATTGAGACATGCATCCATTTCATTTTCTGTATCTGAATATGTTTAGTATCTGGTTTCCTTTTCTTATTTTTATCTTTTTCTCTAATTTAAGCTTGGATTCATTTCCTATCTTTTCCAGCAGATCGTTCCCCTGTGTCACGAATTTTCCGCCTTTCTTCAATATGATCTCCAGCTTTGGGAACAGTTGTTTGTATGTCTTTGTGACCTGCTTTAATGTCAGCCTGCTCGGCTGCGGGACCACGGTCGCAACCAGGTCAACCTGGCCGGGCTCAAATTTTACGTCGAGCCAGTCTGTCGTGACTTTTGACATCTCTACAAAAGATTCAACTTTTCCTATATTGCTGTTGTGCCTGCAGGCAGTGATGTTCCGCACTTGAGGATCATATGCAAATATTGTTTTTTGTTTTTTATTTTTTTGTTTATTAATTTCTTTTTCAAATTCTTTCTCTATCTTAAATTTGAACTTTTCCTTCTGCAGGCTGTGAATAGGGATCCCAGAAAAATAATACGCAGCTTCTATGGGAATGGTCCCGCAGTCGCAGAACGGATCGAGCACTATTTGATTTTTCTTGTAGTCTCCAAGCATCAAAAGATTGAACCCGAAAGTGGCTTTGATTGATTTTGCGCTTGTATATACCTTGTAGTATCTTTTGTTTAGATCAAAACCTACAAAATCAATACTGATGTAGCACTTGTCATTCAGGATATAACAAAAGACATTGATGTCAGGATTGTGCAGATTCACTTTGCACTTGAC
>WJKV01000124.1 GCA_014728875.1 Candidatus Woesearchaeota archaeon
AAAAAAAGAAAGACTTCCATAGATGGCTTTCTGTTTGGGAAGATTAAAGACCGTTCAGATCTATCTGTTTGACGTCTTCGCCTTCGACATCGTAGATGTTTATGTCGAGCGCTTCTTTTGCAATCAGTTTTTCTGTCTTGTCGATGAACAGGCTGACGCTGTCTCCTATCTGGTTGCAGTACATGACTTTTGCCATGTCGAACGCCAGGGAAATGACGTCCACCCATCTGCTGTGCTCCTTGAAATAGCCTTTATGTTTCTCAGGAAGACTATCCGTAGTAAGAAGATGCACGCCTGTAGGCGCCAGTTTCTGTTCTGTACTCATGCCTGCTTTTGGACTTAACAGAGGGTGCGTGCAGCAGGCGTACACGATTGCGCCCCTGCTCTTGAGAAAATTGATAGGAGCGACCATGCTTCCTCCTGTATCAATCATGTCGTCGCACATGATGACGTGCTTGCCTTTGCAGTCCCAGTCAAGGACAAAATTGAATGCTGTCTCACCATGGGAAGTCCGTTTCTTGTCCAGAACATGATAACGAACGCCCAATAACCGCGCGAGATATTCTGCGCGTTTCGCACTGCCGGCGTCAGGAGATATGACTGCGACCAGTTCCTTGTCCTTCTGCGCCAGCTGCGCCTTCAGGATGTCGCGATAGTAAGAAGCGAACAGGGGCATTGCCCTTATCTCATCGACAGGACCGTCAAAATGCGCCTGTGCCTGGCGCGCGTGCAGATCAAAAGTGACTATCCGCTTCAGCTTGCCGATGCCGCAGCTTTCCTTCAAAAGATTGAATATCAGTTTTGCACTGATAGCGACCCTGCCGTCGTCTTTCTTGTCCTGCCTCTGATAAGGCACATAAAGCAGATAGTTGGTGATAGAATTCGCGCCTGCCCTATTAAGGGCATCATTTATTATGAACAATTCCATCAAGTCCCTGTTCTTGTCTGCGAAAGTCTGTATAACATGAACATCCTTGTTCCTTATATTCGTCTTAAGCTGGACAAATAATTCTCCATCATTGTGTTGCTTAATTATTTTGTCAGCCAGAATCAGATTTTTTTTCTTAATGTGCTGAAGAAGCTGTTTGTTTTTCTCATTTATGTCGTGGAATTCCTTGTCCGCCCTCTCATGAAATTTCTTCATAAGAACAGAAGCGAACTTGTCTGCAGAACGGCCAGAAACAATAACCATGTCGCTCAGATTCCATAAATTCTTCTCATCGAAAGAATCCTTTACGTAATTATTGCTTTCTATGATATCAACCCCCTTTGTTCAGCAGAAAGTCATAATCATTTATATATTTTATCATAGAACAAAAAAGGGCAGGCGCGCCCACTGATTGATAGACCATAACCACATCAGCTACCCTGATTCCTCCTCAGTTCCGCTACCCCATAAGCACCCATTCCAGAAGTTAGAGCTGCTTCGATCAAGATCTGACTCGATTCCTCCTAAAACGAATCCTATGGGACAGAACCTCAACGTCAGAACCAAGACTGACGTGACAACAGTCTACCTCTCAATAGACTTCACCCCGCCATATAGCCCGGTTGCGGTGACAGGAAGGGACTAGCTTCCCGGCAGAGCCTGCCCAAACCCCCCAAATAGAAAACAGTTTATAAAGGTTTAGGTGTGATAAGGCCTAGACTATAATCTATAAAGCTGCGCTTGGTGCCATGCCTAGAAGTAATCGTCCCATGTCAGAGATTAGAAAAGAATATAAAATAAATAGCAATTCACTACCCTGATGGAAGACAGAATAATATTCTTGGGCACTGGCGGAGACCATTTTGTTACAGGAAAGCAGATACTTGGAAGCGGAGGCATAATCCTGAGAACAGAAGGCATGCAGTTTCATCTGGATCCCGGGCCAGGGGCGTTGACAGCTGCAAAACAGAACAATATCCATCCAAGAGAAACGACTGCCATACTGGTGAGCCACGCCCATATAGGGCATTGCAGTGACGTTAATGCACTGATCAGTGCTGCGACCTATGCAGGATTCGACAGGCAGAGCGTCCTGATAGCGAACAAGACATTGGTTGATGACAGGGAAAGCAACAAGCCGTTGCTGACAGACTTCCATAGGGAATGCGTGGAAAGGGTCATTGTCGTTATAGAAGGAAACAAAGTGGGCATCAACGACATACAGATAGACGCGCTGAAAACAGTGCATCATGACCCGAACGGAATAGGCTTCAAGTTCACCTGCCCGAAATTCACTGTAGTTTATACAGGAGATACTGAATATTTCCCAGAGATGGAAGAATTGTATAAAGGAAGCGACATGCTCATCTTCAATATGCAGGAACCTTTCGAAAGAAAAGAAAAAGGGCATCTTAGTCCAGAGGATGTGATCAAGGTCATGAAAGCGGTCAAGCCAAAGGTTGCAGTCGTCACGCATTTCGGCAATAAGCTACTGGCTGACGATCCATTAGAGACTGCAAGAGAAATACAAAGACAGACAGGAATCCAGACAATAGTCCCAAGAGACGGAACACAATTGAATCCTGTCAGCTATAAATATGCTACGATGTAATAGATAGAACAAAGAATTATTCTTTTTCCTTCTTCAAGTCCATGATTGCCTGTGCGAGATCTCCGCCGGATTTCTTCAATGCTTCTTCTGCTTTTTCTTTTGAGACTCCTGTCTGCTCGACCACTGTATTTATGTCGTCTTCAGGGATCTGCAGCTCCTCTTTCAATTCTCTTATCACCGGCTTGCCTACTACCTGATATGTCTCCTGGCCCATGACATTAACCTTGCTTACCTGCGGAGATTCAAACAGATATTCCTGGTCAGCTGTCCTGATGATGACCAGTTCTGCAGGAATGTCTACCTGCTGCATTCCCATTCTCTTCATCATCTGCTGCATTTTCCGGGGATTCATTCCAGGCATCATTTTTAACTAAATATTATTGGTCCTATAAATAGGTGTAGAAGTATAATAAAGATCGCTATCACGATTATGAATGCAATCGCAGTGCCGGGCTTTATTTCCAGCTTGCTCTTTGTCTCGTCAAAATAACGGGTTATACCCCCCATACCGCTCGGCAGCCGTATTCTGCTGTCTTTTGCCATATTATCCTCTTAAATCCTATGTTTGATATTTAAAGGTTGCGGTGCTAATGCTTGTGCGGCTTGCTTTTGAACAGCCTGCCAAAATTTATCCAGTCTGTCCTGTTAGGAAGAGCAAGTCTTACATTTGGCATAAATAAATCATGCAGTATCAAACCTTCTCTGGGCAGTTTCTGCAGAAGGCATTCTTCCCTGTACTGCTCTTCCAGACCCAGACAGATGTGCCTGTTGAAGCAGGGATAAGCATCTTTTTTATGCGTACCAAGACAAACGCCGTGTTGGTCCATATATTGGATTAATCTTATTAAATCTTCTGGGTTGTGTGCAAGAACTTTCTCTATGCTGTGATTCTCCCTCAATGTCTCTCGTAATCTTGTCAGTTCTGGATCATTTTCATGTATGACTGTTATGTGATACGGCTGCTGTCTTTTTTTATCTGCCTTGTCAGGCGGATACGGCCTTTTGATCGTCATAAGATACATAGGATATTCGAATGGAAACTTATTTCTGCCTTGTTTGCTGTTATACTGCAAAACAGATAATGCATAAGTCAACAATTGAAGGACGACTCCCGGACTTTCGTACTTGCCTCTAACTTTTCTCTTGAAATCAGCGATAACAAGATGATCGCCCATCTTCAAAATCGCGTCTGCATGGCCTCTGACAGTGACCCAATTCTCGCCTATCTTGAATCTGTAGTCGAGCTCTCTCTCGCAATATTCTTCTCTTCTTGCTGGCGCTTCCAGACCAACAATCTCCTCCAGCATCTTGCAGAAATTATGAACAAAATGAATGCTTCTGTCTTCTGGCTGTGTATTAGAAATATGATGCGTTATGTTTCCGCTAATCGTCATGTCAAACTCAGGGAACAGGTTCTTGTAGTCTTCTCTTAATTTGCCGCAAACCCTCTGCACATGACATTTGGTTGGCGATGAAGGAGCGCTACCTCTTAATTGAAAGAATTCTGACTGCAGAAAATCAGGCATCGGAAACGGCTGTATTTTATCTTTTCCTTTTGCAAGCTTCCAAGAACCTACTCTATATCCGTCCCTGCTGACAACATCATTGTCTATCCCGCTGTTCAAATTGATAAGATGGGCTTCTATGCCTGCGCAGCTCCAGCCCTGTTCCAAAAGATCCGCTCTCCAGATATCAACCTGTTCCTGGTCCAATGTCTGCAGATAATCAAACATGCACATTCCTTCTGGCTTGTCGTCGTATTCACATCTGGTCGCGAACTGCGGACACAAGATCCTGTCTTCTTCCGGGCATGTATAGTCTGTCAGTCTCATTCTAGATGCTCCAAGCTTCTTACTGGTATTTTTCCGCGCAATCTGTTATGCACTCTTGTTGCGAAACGGCTGACTGCAACAGATTCACATTCCCTCATCATTGGCCGGCTGCCTTCTGCATAAATCGGCCAGACAGTAACTGCTGCACGAACATTATAGAATTTCTGTGCATATGCGCACGCGTGCTGGATTATTTTTTGAGCATAACTGTTCTCGCCTGCATAGACATCCAACTGCTTGACAGGATCTCCATTTCTATCATTTTCTGTCGGAAAATCCAGTTTTGCAATAAGATACGCGAACATCATCGCTGTGAAATGGCGATTGAAATCAACACTGTCCTTTATCAGCTTTTTGTGCTGTGCAGGATCCTTGTCCTTAGGATACTCTGCAAACTTCTGCGCAAGCTTTGTATCATACAATTTAAGATGAAACTGGGAAAAACCCTGTTTTTCCAGTCTTTCGTTAGGGAATCTTTCTACCTCTCCCAGGCCGCACCTTTCCATCAGTTCCCTGAAATTGCTTATGTCTCTTATCTTGTCCCTGAAAACATGCTGGAACTTAGGGCCTGTCTGTTCATAGCTGAGCATTGTAAATACAGGACAGACAGGAATCAAGGCAAATTCATTCAAATCAACATCAAGAACTATCTTCTCGAGCTTGTTAAGCATCAGGTCTGCCAGTCTTGACCTGTTGTTGAAAAAATCATAGCCCAGTAAAGCAGGTTCGCTGTCGCTGTTGTCGACAGAGACAGCTGTTGTGAACATGATGTATTTTCTTTTTAAAAACGACTGCAGTTCGTTTTCCTTTTCTTTCTCTTCTTCTGCACGCGCGAATTCTGAAACAACATCTTCATGAAAATCCCGATATCCTTTAACACCGCTGGCAATCATAGGATGCTGGCGAAGCAAATCTATCGCATGCATAAGCATATCAAGATGTTTTTTTGCCCTGTGTATTTTAAGACGATTCTCATCAAGAAGCTCAAGAATATTTTCCGGCAAAAAAGGACTGATTGTGTACCACAATCTGCCAATCTTCAAAGGATCTGATAACACCCTGCCTGAATGAACTGCCATATATAAACCTGATAGAAGATTATTTAAATTACTTACTATGGGTTCCTATATAATGATTGTGACCAACAGGCTGTTCAACAGCGGAGAGCATCCTCATTTCAAACTCTATCTATTTGACGGAGAGAAAAGTTTCGGCCCTCTCAACATGCTGTGGCAGGATTTCTTTATATCAAAGCCATTGAACTCAAGCGAACTTGGAAGAATTATCCTGAAATTAGTAGACATAGGTATTATTGAAAAAGAGAAAGTACAAGAGTTCAGAAGAGATAATGTCAAGAAATACAGCTCAAAGAAATGGGTCATCCATCTGAAAGGCGACTATGACGGCCTGTTCAAGCAGCACGAGCTTCATTTTTTCAAAAAACAAAAACCTACAGAGATAAGCAGATTGACTGACAATCTGTCGACAAAAGAGGTCGGCAACGGAAAAGGCATTGAAATTCTTGAACTGCAGAGGAGATGCAATGAAAGATTAAGAGAATTGCATGAGACAGTAAGGGCTCCAGCTATTGTGGAAGGCCACCGTGCTGATTTCATTGAACAGGCGCTGGAAAAAATCTTCCAGGGAGAAGAGCTGGAAAATGCAGTCAAAAGAAAAAGAGAAAGCAGGGCAACCATCGAAAGAATATTTTCTCTTGCAGAAGATTGTGCAGGACTTATCCCAGAAATAAGAGGGCTGCAGGAAGATATAGATTCGAAATTGCCTCCCGGCAGCTGGACAGGGTTTGATTTCAAGAGATGCAGATTAGAGATGTTTGTAGAGGAAAGGCATTTCCAAAAAAGAACAGGCGGTTATCTGGAAGATAGAATAAGGGGATGGATTGAAAATGGCAAACTATGTGCGTCTGATATAGAACTTGGAAAATATGATACTCCAAATCCTGAGATTTATCTTGACAGCTATGTCTGGGAGAAGGACGGCAAGTTCGACGGGATCGTGTTCGGAATTTACGATATTGGACAGGATTATATTGATACAGAAGACGGCAGAATAAAATATGTTTTATGCGCAGACCAGACAGAATTGAGAAGAAATATCGCATTTTTCAGGTTCGAAAAAAGTTTTCTCTTGGATGGAGGACATAATCTTGCTGGTTTTGACGCGCAGAAAAGACTGAATCCTCAGAGAGAGAAAAGCAAGAAGAAAGCGAAAACAAAAGATCAAAAGCAGAAAAGCATCCCTGGCGACGGCCTGTTTCTTGTCGGACCTGACAATACTGAACTAAGATATCACAGTGGAAAAAGAGGGCTTGAATTCATCACAAGGAACGGCGGAATAACTTTGGACAGCCTTGTCATCGGAAGGCATTTCTTTCTTGAATTGTTTCCTGACATGAAGCTTGAGACAATGGTCGCGTTCTTCAATCATTTCAATGAAAGCTTCCAGTTCGAGTTCGAGAAAAGCCTTGGCAGCTATACTGAGATAGAATTGATGAGAGAAGACTGGGAAAAAGGAGATATTGAAAAAGGAAAGAAATTAGTGGAATATTGTTATTATGATACTAAAGCCCATTACATGCTGCAGAAAAAAGGATTGTTATGGCCTGTCTATTACATTGCCGACGCAATAGGCTGCGATCTTTTCAGTGCAGCAAACAACAGCCCTAAAGATCTCGCGAAATTTTTCTGGGACATGCAGCAGTTTGATGAAACAAATTCCCCTGGTTTCTGGTCTATGAAAAAAGGCGACAAATTCAAAAAGGTTGCAAAAGACAAAAGCGAATTTGTAAATATACTTGCAGATACAAATATTT
>WJKV01000125.1 GCA_014728875.1 Candidatus Woesearchaeota archaeon
CGTTCAGGGAAACGTATTTTGATGAGGTTTCAAAATTGAGACAATCGCTCGAATTGATTATGGAAGAAATGGACGAATTAAAGAGATTCTTGAAAAAAGAACCCAATATTAGTTCTGATCAAGGCACCCTGCTATAATTAGTATTGAAAATGTTGCGAGATTTTAAAGCCAGACTTTACCAGCAGACTATTTTTGCTACTTGTTCTTCTCATAATACAATGGTCGTTCTGCCGACAGGAATGGGAAAGACCGGAATAGGCCTGCTTCTTGCTGCGAGAAGATTAGCACAGTATCCAAAAAGCAAGATTTTGATTCTGGCGCCGACAAAACCCTTGCTGGACCAGCACTGCAGGACTTTTATTAAGCACCTTTCTTTCGATTCTGACCAGCTCACTGTTTTTTCAGGCAGCACAGCTCCGCAGAAAAGGAAAGAACTCTGGCAGGAAAAGCAGGTTTTCTTCAGCACGCCGCAGACGATAGAGAATGATCTGATCTCCGGCAGGATCAATTTGCAGGATGTGAGCATGTTGTGTTTTGACGAATGTCATCGGGCAACAGGAGATTACAGCTATGTTTTCATTGCAAAGCAGTATGAAAAGCAGGCAAGGCATATGCGAATTTTAGCATTGACAGCGAGCCCGGGAAGCGACATGGAGAAGATCAACGAAGTTTTGGCCAATCTTTTCATTGAAAAAGTTGAGATAAGGACCGAGACAGATCCTGATGTAAAGCCCTATATACAAGAAGTGGAAAAAGAATACGTCTATCTTGAACTGCCGGCAGAGTTAAAGATAGTCCACAATTGTCTGAAACACAGTTTCAAATCAAAATTGACAGAGATGAAAAAACTAGGATATATTAACAGCATAGAAAACAGAACCAAGACAGACATCCTGAAGCTGCAGGGAGTCTTGCAGGGACAGATTGCGCAGGGCGACAAAAGTTTTGAACTGTTGAAATCAGTAAGTTATGCAGCAGAAGCATTGAAAGTGGAGCACGCCATAGAATTGCTGGAGACTCAGGGTCTGACCCCTCTATTGTTGTATATGGAAGAGATATACAAACAGGCCAAGACAACAAAAACAAGAGCAGTGAAGAATCTTGCAAACGATCCCAATTTCCGGGCTGCATATATCAAGGTCAAGGAATACATTCCAAAGACAGAGCATCCCAAATTGGAAAAGTTGAAAGAGATCCTGAACCGACAAATAAATGTCAATCCAAATGTGAAGATAATAATCTTCAGCAACTTCAGAGATACAGGAGACAAGATAGAAGAGCAGATAAGATCGAACAGCAAGATAAAAACAACAGTCTTTGTCGGCCAGGCGCAGAAAAAAGGTTTCAAAGGCATGTCGCAGAAAAAACAGATAGAGACTCTAGAGAAATTCAAGGATGGAGAGTTCAATGTTCTTATCATGACGAGTGTCGGCGAAGAAGGTCTCGACATCCCGCAGGTCGACACAGTCATCTTTTATGAGCCTATTCCTTCTGCAATAAGAACGGTCCAAAGAAGGGGCCGGACAGGCAGGCTGGAGAAAGGTAAAGTCATAGTTCTCATGACAAAAGGAACTCGTGACGAGGGCTATAGATGGAGCGCTTATCATAAGGAAAAAAGGATGTTCAGGAACCTGAAAAAATTGAAAACAGAAATAAGCAATTACATGACAGCAAAGGACAGGGACCAGCAGTCCATCAATGATTTTCTTGACCAGACAAAAAAAGAACAGCCGTTGAAATTATATGCAGATACTCGTGAGAAAGGCAATCCTGTCATAAAGGAGCTGGCAGGCCTGGGTTTCAGCATAGAATTGAACAGGCTGGAAAGCGCAGACTATATCCTGTCTAAAGATGTCGGTGTAGAATTCAAGACGATTAAGGACTTTGTTGACAGCATCGTCGATGGCAGGTTATTGTCGCAAATCAAGGCATTGAAGAAAAGTTATCCTAGGCCTCTGATGATATTAGAAGGAACAGAGGATATATACAGCATGCGAAAAGTGCATCCTAATGCGATCAGGGGGATGCTTGCAGCCATCACAGTTAGTTATGGCATCCCCATCATCAGGACCTCGCACAGCAAAGAGACCGCATCAATAATGGCCACCATCATGATCCGGGAGCAGGAGAAAAACGAACCCCCATTGAACTACAATCCTCATTCTGCAAAACCCCAGACCTTGAAGCAGCAGCAGGAATATTTCATAGGTTCTTTGCCGAACATAGGTCCGGGCCTTGCAAAAGAGCTGCTCAAAGAGTTTAAAACGGTGAAGAACATGATCAATGCATCTATAGAGGATCTAAAGAAGATTGAAAAAGTGGGCAAAACAAAGGCTGCAAAGATCAAAGACATCATAGAGAGAGAATACGAAGACAAGTAAAAAAGGGAAATAGTAGAAAAGGCCAAAAAAGCATAAATAAGGAAAAAGTAAATTTTCTTACAATAAACATTTATATATGAAAGACATTACATAGATAGACATTGGGACATTTAAATAAAAAGGGGTCAATATTATGAGAAAGACAGTGGTTGTTGCATTGGGAGGGAATGCCATCCTGGCGAAAAAACAGAAGCCTAGCATTTCCAGCCAATTCGCGAATGTAAAGACCGCTATCAAGCACATTCTGCCTTTGTTCAAGGAATGCAACTTGATTGTCACACACGGCAACGGCCCGCAAGTCGGCAATATTATGATCAGGGTAGAGGAGGCGCTGGGAAAAGCCTATAATCTGCCGTTAGAGGTCTGCGTGGCTGAGAGCGAGGGGGAAATTGGATACATAATTGACCAGTGTTTGTTGAATGCGCTCCATGAAAAAAAGATCAAGGCAGGCGTTGCCACTTTATTGACTCAGGTAGTTGTCGACAAAAATGACAGCGCATTCCAAGAGCCCACAAAGCCTGTCGGTCCGTTTTATTCTAAAAAGCAAGCTGATGCATTGAAAAGAAAAGGTCTGCCTGTTATTTTCGACTCAGGAAGAGGTTACAGGCGGGTTGTACCTTCTCCTAAACCATTAAGAATTATAGAATCGCCGGTCATCAGGAAACTGATAAAGCAGCGCACAATAGTAATTGCAGCAGGAGGCGGAGGCATTCCTGTAATAGAGGAGAACGGGCAGCATAAAGGTGTGGAAGCTGTGATAGACAAGGATCTGGCGTCCAGCTGTCTGGCGAAAAGCGTGAAAGCGAACATCCTGCTGATACTTACAGGAGTAGATAGTGTGAAATTAAATTTTAAAAAACGGTCGCAGAAGAATATAGACAGGATGGACATCCAGACCGCTATAGAATACATGAAAGAGGGCCATTTCCCTCCCGGCAGCATGGGCCCTAAGATCCAGGCTGCGATAGATTTTCTTGAGAGTGGCGGCGAGGAAGTCATCATCACGTCTCCTGAAAATGCAGAGAAGGCGTTTGCAGGCAAGAAAGGTACGAGCATAGTCAAGGTGATAAAATGAAGAATGTAATCATCATGGGAGCCGCAGGCAGGGACTTCCATAATTTCAATACCTATTACAAAGACAAAGAAGCACATCATGTTGTTGCGTTCACAGCAGAGCAGATCCCCAACATAAGCGGAAGGAAATATCCTGCAAAACTTGCCGGAAGACTGTATCCTAAAGGAATACCCATCTTTCCGGAAGAACAGCTGCCTAAGCTGATAAAAAAATTCAAAGTGGACGATGTTGTCCTTTCCTATTCAGACTTGTCCCACATAGAAGTGATGCACAAGGCGAGCATTGCAAACGCCAACGGCGCGAATTTTGTTCTCTTGTCTGTAGAGGACACCACATTAAAAAGCCAGAAGCCTGTGGTGGCGGTTTGCGCAGTGAGGACTGGATGCGGCAAAAGTCCGCTCTCAAGAAAGATAAGTCTTTATTACAAGAAAAAAGGCTATTCTGTTGTTATTGTGCGCCACCCCATGCCTTACGGGAATCTAATAAAACAGGAATGCCAGCGTTTTGCTTCTTACGAAGACTTAAACAAGCATGACTGTACAATTGAAGAGAGGGAAGAATATGAACCGCACATCAATAACGGCATAATTGTGTATGCAGGCGTGAATTACCAGCTCATTCTGAAGGAGGCCGAAAAAGAAGCAGACATCATCATTTGGGACGGGGGAAATAATGACACTCCTTTCTTTAAGCCTGATCTTTTGTTCGTTGTTGCGGATCCGCACAGGGCAGGCCATGAAATAACCTATTATCCCGGCGAGACCAATCTTAGAATGGCTGACATTGTTTTGATTAACAAGGCAGATACTGCCACAAAACAAAACATAGACATGGTGAGACAAAACACAAAACAGTACAATCCGAAAGCCAAGATAATAGAGGCGGAATCTGAAGTCATAATAGAGGATCCTTCTGTGATTGAAGGAAAGAATGTCTTGGTTGTAGAGGACGGCCCCACATTGACGCACGGAGGCATGGAATTCGGCGCAGGAATAATTGCAGCAAGACAGAATGGTGCGGGCAAGATAATCGATCCCAGAAAGTTTGCAGTCGGCTCAATCAAGCAGGTATATTCTAAATATCCTCACCTGACAAATGTATTGCCTGCCATGGGTTATGGCAGGAAGCAGGTAAAAGAACTGGAGAAAACAATAAGGAAAGCGAATTGCGATCTGGTGATCGATGGTAGTCCTGTCAATCTAGACAAGCTGATCAAAAGCAACAAACCCATCATACCAATAAGTTATGAGATCAAAGAGAAAGGCGGGCTTAAGGTAGAAGACGTTTTAAAAAAATTGAAAGTCAAAAAAGAAAAAAGGCAGAGGAAAAAATGAATCTGCTAAGTGTAAACGATTTTTCAAAAAAAAAGATACTTGAATTGATTGGAGAAGCAAAGAAAATAAAAAACAGACCTAAACAGTATGAGAACAAACTAAAAAACAAGACCTTGTTGCTTTTTTTCGAGCTGCCTTCTTTGAGGACAAGGCTGAGCTTTGAGACAGCCATTCACCAGCTGGGAGGACATTCCATCTTCTACAAGACAGATCCTGGCTTGTGGAAATTAAAGGAAAGCATTAGCGATTCTTCAAAAAACATAAGCCTGTTCAGCGACATAGTAACTCTTAGGCTGGTAAAACACAAAGACATTGAAGAATTTGCGCAAAACTCTTCTATTCCTGTGATAAATGCGCTCACAGACATGTATCATCCGTGCCAGATATTGAGCGACATGCTGACGATAATTGAGCATAAGAAAAGATTACAAGGCTTGAAGCTTGCTTATCTGGGAGATTCGAACAACAATATAACTCACAGTCTTCTGATCTGTTGCAGCAGGCTGGGCCTGCACATCTCTGTTGCCTGTCCAAAACAAAAAGAATATTCTCCGCAGAAAACAGTGATTGAAAAAGCGAAAGAGTACAGCAGAACAAGCAAGAACAAGATTGAAATTACATCTGACCCTGTTGCAGCTGTTAAAGACGCAGACATAATATACACAGACAGCTGGATGTCCTATGCGATTCCGAAGGCCAAACAAAAGCAAAGAAAAAAGATTCTGAAAAAGTATCAAGTGAACAGCAGTCTGTTAAAGAAAGCAAAACCAGGTGCGATCTTTATGCATTGCTTGCCTGCGACCAGAGGCAAGGAAGTGACAGCTGATGTCATCGACGGCCCCAAGAGCGTTGTTTTCAAGCAGGCAGAGAACAGGCTGCACA
>WJKV01000126.1 GCA_014728875.1 Candidatus Woesearchaeota archaeon
GGCCGCTCTCGTCGTATGCCTCTTCAAGCTCTGCTCTTGTTCTTCGTCCCCGCCTGTACAGTTCGATGAGCCTGTCCAGTTTTGACGCGCTGCCCGTGATCATTATCAGATCATCGCTGTAATGCGGCTCAGTGCTGAAGAATTTTGTCTTGAACTTCTCAAACATCTCCCCGAAAACACCGAATCCTGTATATTCCTTCATGCTGAAAACATAATCGTCAGGCTCAAACTCCACAATTGTTATATCAGAAACAGCAGAACCCTGATAAAAAAGCACTTCTTTCCTTATCCTTTCGCCGCCGGGCGCAAGGACATTGTCCACATCATCTATGTCATATACATCCTCTTCCTCTTCAAGATACATCTCTTCAAAGGCCTGTCCTGACGGCAGGTTTGTTTCTTTGATCCTGTACTCAGGATTGTCAAAAACAGCAGAATCGTAAGTCTGTGCAGCAGCAACAGAAGAGAACAAGAAAATTAACACTATAAATAATGCAAATGGCCTGCACGCCCTTTTCTTCTTCATTACGCACGAACAAACACTAATCATTTATAAATGTTATTTTCAAGCGAATTTATTTTCCATATAGAAAATAATTAAACCAAAACAAAAGCCTTTTATATCTGATTTTAAATTTAAATTAAAACCAAAAGAGGAGATAAAAATGTTGGATCCTATGATAATATTGATATTAAGAATAATTGTCGGGGCATTTCTGGTCTTCTCAGGCTTCATGAAAGTTCTCAACCTGAAAGCGTTCTGGCTCACAGTTGCGCAGTTCAATGAGCCGGCAAGAAAATACGGCAGGCCTTTTGCATACGCGCTGCCTTTCATAGAGATCATCATAGGCATTGTTCTTATCACAGGCTATTATCTAATGTACTCATCGTTCCTGACAATACTGATGGCGATATTGTTCGGTGCGATGGTGACTACTGCATTGGTAAAGAGAAAGAAACTGAAGAACTGCGGATGTTTCGGAGCAAACATAAAGATGCCTATTTCATGGAGATCTTTGGTTGAAGACATAATATTCTTTGTCGCGGCTCTTATAATATTCTTGAGCACAATACTTTAAGGAGGTATAAAATGGGAACAAGAGGAATTCAAATAATCGAGATGGATGTTAAAAAACTGATAAATCTTTTGAACAAAGCGCTTGCTGATGAATGGCTTGCTTATTACCAATACTGGATAGGAGCTAAAGTTGTTGTTGGTCCTATGAAGAATGCAGCAGTCACAGAACTTACAGAGCACGCAAACGACGAATTAAGGCACGCAGGAATGCTGACTGACAGGATACTTCAGCTGAAAGGCACCCCTGTGCTTGAACCCAAGGACTGGTACAAACTGACCAACTGCGGATATCTCCCGCCAAAGGATCCTTCTATATTGAAAGTTCTTCAGCAGAACATAAAAGGAGAGCAGTGCGCAATAGACACCTACCAAAAACTGCTTAAGATGACAAAAGACAAGGACCATATCACTAACCAGATGATTCTTGAGATATTGAAAGATGAAATAGAACACGAAGACGATCTGCAGAATCTGGTAGAAGACATAAAGCATAAACCTAAAGCAGGTAAAAAATGACACAACTGAACCAAGTCTATAAATGTGAGGTCTGCGGAAACATAGTTGAAATCCTGCACACAGGTGTTGGCGAGCTTGTCTGCTGCAACCAGCCCATGACTCTGCAGAAAGAGAAGACACAAGATGCAGAACTGGGTGAAAAGCATCTTCCTGTGATTAAAAAGACAGAAGCGGGCATCGCAGTAAAAGTAGGAAAGAAACCGCACCCAATGGACGACGATCATTATGTTGAGTGGATACAGGTTTATGCAGGCGGAGAGTCCCACAGGAAGTTCCTGTCGCCAGGAGAAAAAGCAGAAGTAGAGTTCCCTGTCAAGGACGCGCACGTGGAAGCAAGGGCGTACTGCAACAAGCAGGGTCTTTGGCAAAGTTAAGTTTTTTATATTCCTTCTTTTATTTTGAATCAATCATGAGAATCTTGCTTGATAATATAGAAAAGATAAAGAAAACAGATACAAAGAAACTGATAGACAGAAGAATAAGAGAATTCAAACAGATAAAAGACAAACAGAATAACAAGCAGCTGTTCCAGGAGCTGTGCTTCTGCATCCTTGCTGCGAACTTTAACGCAGAGAGGGGGATAGAGATGCAGAAAAAGATAGGCAATGGTTTTCTTACATTGACTGAAAAGCAATTAGCAAACAAACTAAAAGAACTGGGTTATAGATTCCCGAATATAAGAGCCAAATATATTGTAGAAGCCAGAGAGCATAAACAAATAAATCGAATAATAAACAAGCACGATGATGAGCACGAGCTTAGACAGTATTTCATACAGAATGTCAAAGGCCTCGGGATGAAAGAGGCCAGCCACTTCTTGAGAAATATCGGCTACAATAATTCTGCGATAATAGACTTCCACATAGTTGACATCTTGGTAAAACACAACCTGATAAAAAGGCCGAAGACAATGACTAAAGACCATTATCTGCAGATCGAAGACAAATTAAGAACAATCGCAGAAAAAGCAAAGCTTAGCCTCGCAGAGCTTGATCTATACTTATGGTTCCAGGAGACAGGCAAAATTTTGAAATAACCACCAATATGAGACAAGATAAATTTATATTATTCTTTCTTTTTTTATTCTTTGATGAAGGAAATACAAGAGCGCACAATGCCAAAACCATTAGGCGTGGATTCTAGCACAGATCCTGCTCTTCTCACAGTAGGAAGATACGGCACAGATGATTCTATACGCATATGGGGTCCTGTAATCACAATAGACTACAGTCTGGAAGCGCAGGCATTGGCCTGCCAGGTCTTGAGCGAGATAGATCCTGACATTGTCCCCCCAGAGCATGTAAAGGAAATTTTCAAAGCAATCAGGAAAGCGGACCATCAAAAAGTAAGAGATTATGAAGAAGCCACAGGCCACGATGTGATCGGCCAGACAAGGGCAGTGCACGAAGAGCTTCCGGATGATCCAGCAATAAAGGCACAATACGGAAAGACAAGGACGAGTGCAGACACAACAGAGACTGCAAAAGCAAGGCAATTGAAAGAGTCATTGGAGATGATAATAGAAGATACAGAAAATCTCAGGGATATTATATTAGAAAAAGCAATTGACTGGATTGATATTCCGTACATGGACACGACTCATCTGTATGATGCATTGCCGACAAACGCAGGCAGGCCTTTGGTTCATTTTGCAGAGATACTGCAGTCAAATCTTGATTTCCTGAGATATATCTATGAAAACAGTGTCATGGGGAAATGGGGTGATGCGACAGGCAGTCATCACGCAGCGACTGCTTTGGGTGTTGACGGAATGGAACTGCAGAGGGCCTATTGTGAAAAATTAGGCATCAACCATATGACAGCTGCTGCGCAGATACCTGGAAGGGAATACATTGCGCAGATAGTTTTCGCCACAGCTTTGGTCGCAGAGACAGTCGGCAATCTCGCAGAATTCATAGTTACCAACAAGAGTTCTGACTGCGATGTTTATTTCAGCGCAAAGAAAAAGAAAAGGAAAGGCTCTTCTTCAATGCCGCACAAGGACCAGAAAGGCGGCAATCCAACTGCAGAAGAGCAGGCAAAATCCTGTGCAAATTTCATGCGCGGAGCAGTAACCACAATGCTTTCTTCGTGCAGGTTCGCGTACGCAAGGAATCTTGACGCTTCTGCATCGGACAGGATAGTCCTTAAAGCTGTCTACGATTTCACAGACCGTGTGATAAGAAGGATGGCATCTGTTGTCTATAATCTCGGCATAAATGAGCAGAGAAGCCTGGAAAGAATCGAGCGGACATACGGCATCACAACATCGTCGCAAGTCCTTGCTTATCTCACAGACATAAGACGCCCGAACCCGATGCCGAGGGAGGAAGCGCACGACCTGATGGGCGAGCTTGCAACAGAAGCTTACAACAGAGGAAACAGAGCAAGAGAAAAATTGTTCAGTCAGATATTTGACATTAACGAGATACTCAAAGAGCTGCCTGACGGGGTTGTATCCCAGAACTTATTAGAGGCTGCAAAAGTATTCAACAGGAACCATTTCCTTGATGTTCTATTGGAGAATACAGAAGTAAGCAGCAGGCTGGACAGGGAAACACTGGAAAGAATATCAGACCCTTTAACTTACACTGGCCAGAGCAGGGAGATAGTTGAAGAAGTCTTCCAGAAGTGCTATAAAGAACAGACCATATTCTAATGTAAGAATTCTACTCCAGCATCTCGATCTCGATGTTGAAGTTCTCAGGGATGGGCACTTTCATCACAAGACGCAGGGCTCTTTCGTCTATGCCCAGGTCTATCAGTCTTTTGTGTATCCTCATCTCATAATTTTCAAAAGTAGCTCTTCCGTCTCCGCACGGACTTTTTCGTGTTGTGATCTTAAGTTTTTTGGTAGGCAGCGGTATAGGTCCTCTCATGACTACGCCGGTCTTTTCTGCTATGTCTGCAATATAGTCGCACACTTTATTGATTTTGTCGATTTCTGTGCTTGCCAGTTTGATTCTTGCTTTTTGCATTTTCCTACCTTACGATGAACGTGAGATTCATCATAAATTAAATTAAAAAATTTAAAAACTTATTTTACAAGTTCTTTTTTCTTCAGATCGATGCACATGCCTGCAGCAACAGTTGAACCGCTGTCCCTGACTGCGAAACTGCTCATCTGCGGGATGTCTTCTTTCTTTTCAAGCACAACAGGCTGCATTGGTTTCAGTCTGACTCTTGCTGCGTCTCCTCTCTTCAGGAAGTCAGGGTTCTTCTCAGTGACTTCGCCTGTTGAAGTGTTGATCTTCTCAATAAGTTCCACGAACTGGCATGCGACCTGTGAAGTGTGGATGTGGAATACAGGTGTGTATCCTACAGTCAAGACACTCGGATGGTCGAGCACGATTATCTGTGCTGTGAACTCTTCTGCAACTGAAGGCACGTTGTCAGGATGTCCGATAACGTCTCCTCTTGCAATGTCTCTCTTTTCCATGCCTCTTACGTTGAAACCTACATTGTCTCCTGGTTCAGCTTTAGGCAGTGTTTCGTGGTGCATCTCTATGCTCTTTACTTCGCCTGTCACGCCTTTGCCTTCTCTACCAGGGACCGCTATGATCTTGTCTCCGCTCTTCAGGACACCGGTCTCGATTCTTCCCACAGGAACAACACCGATACCTTTGATGTTATAGACTTCCTGTATAGGCAGCCTCAATGGAAGTTCCGTAGGCTTCTCAGGAAGCTGTACTGCCTGGTCCAGCAATTCTATGAATGTAGGACCGTTGTACCATGACATCTTGTCGCTCTTCTTTACGACATTGTCTCCTGGCAATGATGCCACAGGGATGAAAGGTATCTCATCAATATTATAGCCTACTGTCTTCAGCAGGTCCTGCACTTCTTTCTTCACTTCATTGTACCTGTCTTCGCTGTACTGCTGAAGGTCCATCTTGTTGACGGCCACAAGCATCTGTTTCACACCAAGCGTCCTGCTCAGGAACACGTGCTCTTTTGTCTGTGCATTCACACCGTCGTTTGCAGCGACTACAAGACAAGCAACGTCTGCCTGTGCAGCGCCGGTGATCATGTTCTTGACAAAGTCCCTGTGGCCCGGTGCGTCAATTATTGTAAAATAATATTTAGGAGTCTCGAACTTCTTGTGAGCCAAGTCTATTGTAACTCCTCTTTCCTGTTCCTCTTTCAGGTTGTCCATTACATACGCAAATTCAAATCCAGCTTTGCCTAGCTGCTGCGCCTTATCCTTCAATTTTCTCATGGTGTTTTCGTCGATAGCACCGCTGTCAAACATCAATCTTCCAACAGTTGTACTCTTACCATGATCTACGTGTCCGATAAAGACAATGTTAATGTGTGGTTTTTGTGCTGCCATTTTTCACATTTCCTCCTCGTGTTTATTTTTAAAGTTTGAGTGTTATTTTAACCCCTTTATTTTCTGTTTAGGAAAAAGCTTCCATTTATAAAGCTTTCGCAGTATTTTAAAAGGAGAATAAATAAAAAATCACTGGTTTTCTCCTAAACCTTTCCTTGACCTTATCTGGCCGATAACTTTGTTCTGCAGTTCGTTAGGCAGTCTTTCGAATGACTGGTCTACAAGAAACATTGTTCCTCTTCCGCCTGTCGCGCTCCTAAGGTCATTGCTCAGGCCGAAAGTTTCTGCAACAGGCAGCTTTGCAATGACTATGACTTCGTCGCCTTCCTGCTGCATGTCTATCAGCTGCCCTCTCTTGTTCGACACAAGCTTGCTCAATTCACCCATGTAGGTCGCAGGCGCGCCGAACTGCATCTTCTGGATAGGCTCGAACAATAAAGGGGAGGCAGTCATCATCGCTCCTCTTATACCTTCCCTCACTGCAGGATACAGTTGTCCCGGACCCCTGTGTATCGCGTCCTCGTGCAGCTTACAGTCGTTCAGTGTAACCTTTATTCCTGTGCACGGCTCTCTAGCGATAGGTCCTGCTTTCATGACGTCCTTGAACATGTCGAGCACCATCTCCATGATCTCTCCTATGTGGACGATACCCCTTGTACCGTCGACAAAGACATTGCCGTTGAAGATCTCTTTAACATCCCTTGCCTCTTTGGTCTCCATGCCGAGCTCTTTCAAAGTATTGATGACATCGTCATCCTTTTTCTTCAGTCTTGCATTAGGCAGTTTTCCGCTCCTGATGGCCTCGACATACTGTTGCTCCAGAGGCTCTACAGTGAAATAAAGCCTGTTGTGCTTGTTAGGGCTCTTTCCTTCTGCAGGGATGGGATTTTTCTTTGTAACAGTCTCCCTGTAGACAACAATAGGAGAGCTCGTCTTCACTTCGACTCCTTTCTCTGTCTTGATCCTGTTCTCGATAACTTCAAGATGAAGTTCTCCCATACCGCTCATCAGGTGTTCTCCTGTCTCTTCATTGATCTCGATGACAATAGAAGGATCTTCTTTCCCTATCTGTCTCAGCACGTCGATAAGTTTAGGCAGGTCGCTCGGTTTTGTAGCTTCTATCGCTTTTGTGACGACAGGCTCGAAGATGTGTGTGATCGCTTCGAACGGTTCAATAGGCTCCAAGCTCACTGTCTCTCCAGGCCTTGCGTCTGCAAGCCCGACAAGCCCTATGATGTTTCCGCAGACAGCATATTCCACCTGTATTCTCTGCGCAGCCTTATAGACGCTGACCTGCTGTATCCTTACATTCTTTTTTGCAAGGTTCAGGTACAGCTGGTCTCCCTTGCTGATGGTCCCGCTGAACAGCCTTCCTGCGCAGACCTCTCCTGCATGCTTGTCTATGACTATCTTTGTAACGATGAATGCAGGTTTTCCTTTAGGATCGCATGCAACCAGGCTTTTTCCAAGGTCGCTGTCCAGATCGCCGTGCCAGATCTTTGGTATCCTGTATTTCTGCGCAACGATCGGATTCGGCAGATGCTTCACAACAGCTGTCAGGACAACCTCGTGAAGAGGAGCTTTCTTTGCAAGCTCTTTTATCTCGTTCTGTTCATATGCGTCAATTATGTCCTTGAAGCTTATTCCCTTTTTCTGCATGAAGTCAAGCGACATGCCCCAGTTATGGATCGCGCTTCCGAAACACACGCTGCCGTCCTGCACGCTTATATTCCAGTTAGTATCATCGGTTGTTATCTGGTCAATGAACTTATTGACCTTCATGATTATGTTTACGAATCTTTCCTGCATCTTTTCAGGCTCGAGCTTAAGCTCTTTTATCAGCCTGTCTACCTTGTTTATGAAAAGGACAGGCTTGTCTTTTTCCTTTAGTGCCTGTCTAAGTACTGTTTCTGTCTGCGGCATCATGCCTTCTACAGCGTCGACTAGTACGATAGTGCCGTCGACAGCCCTCATCGCCCTTGTGACATCGCCGCCGAAATCCACGTGGCCAGGCGTGTCTATCAGATTTATCAGGAATTCCTTGTCCCCTACCTTGTGCACCATGCTTACGTTCGCAGCGTCGATAGTGATGCCTCTCGCCTGCTCGTCCTCCCTGAAGTCTGTGACCAGCTGCTGCCCTGCAAGCTCTTCAGACATCATCCCTGCCCCTGCCAGAAGATTGTCTGTGAACGTGGTTTTCCCGTGGTCGATGTGAGCAGATACGCTTATGTTCCTGATCTGCTCGGGGATCATCATCAGTTTCTTTACTTTTTCAATCATGCTTACCATATTAAGTCACCATTATTTCTTTTCAGTTTTATTCTTTGAAGTAACCCATTTCATGTCTCTGGGTTTTCTTTTGAGTTTAAGCATATTCTTCTCGCATTTGTTTGAACAAAAATAAAGTACTTTTCCGCTTGTCTGCACGAACATCTTTCCCCTGTTGTTGAAGCTCTCTCCGCAAAAAGTGCATTTAGCCATTTTTATCGCCTGCCTCCGCCTTTCAGTTTCTGTGCTTCTATTTCAGTCTCTCTCAGCATCAAGACATCGCCCAGCCTCACCGGGCCTTTTACATTCCGTCTGATGACTTTGTTAGCGTCCCTTCCTTCAAGGATCTTGCACCTGACCTGTGTGGCTTCTCCCCTGGCCCCTGTTCTTCCTACCAGTTCTTCAACAGTGGCTCTCACAGCGTCTGTGAACGACACTCCGCCCTTGACAGCTGCATCCTTTCCTTTCTTTCCGCCGCGAGGCGGTCTTCTTTCCTGCCTTTCTCTTGCCATTTTCTATTTTACTCCTTTTTCTCAGCCGGCTTTTCTGCAGGTTTCTCAGCTGGTTTCTCTTTCTTTTCTTCTTTGGGAGCTTCTTTCTTAGCTTCTTTCTTTGGTGCTTCTTTCTTTTCCTGCTTTTTCCCTTCTTTCTTAGGCGCTTCCTTCTTCGCTTCCTTCGGAGCTTCTTTCTTCTCTTCCTCTTTCTTCTCTTCCTCTTTCTTCTCTTCCTTCTTTGCAGGAGCACCTACCTGTTCCACAAGCCTGTTGATTATCTTTTTTGCTTCGCCTTCCTTTTCGATTGCTACACATGTAGTTCCGACCTGGATGCCGGCTGCAGCACCGAGCTCTTCTTTTGTGCCAACTTCGACACAGACAATTCCTTTTTCCTGCGCCAAGACAGGCAGGTGAAGAACAACTTCCTTGGGCTCCACATCCTTTGCAATAGCAACAAGTTTTGCAACTCCTCTTTCAAGAGCTTTTGTAGCTTCATTGCAGCCTTTCCTCAACTTTCCTGTTGATCTTGCTGTCTCTATAGCCTTGAAAGTCTCTTCAATCAATTCCTTGCTAATCTGAATTCCAACCATTTTTGTATCCTCCTCAAAAACCGTATAATGAGATAACAATCAGAATCATTACCTCACTCATCCCCGCAGGGAATCATCATTCATCGGTATATTCCCTGAAACCTCCATGTTATATATAAAGGTTACTGTGGATTTTGTTTAACTTCAATTTAAATTGAACTTATAAACATATTTATATATTTTCTATGTTTACTCATTGTCATGATAAGGAAAATACTTACAATAACACTTGCGCTTGCACTATTATCAGTAGTATTGATAGGGTGCGGGGAAGAGCAGGAAATTGTAGTTCCAGTAGATGATTCAGGCGCAACACCAGAGAAAGTCGCGAGCGTTGTTGAAGCGAACAATCAGTTCGCTTTCGATCTATATAACAGATACAAAACCAAGTCAGGCAATGTATTCTATTCACCTTACAGTATTTCTACTGCATTGGCAATGACCTATGAAGGTGCAGCAGGACAGACAGCAGAAGAGATGCAGGATGTTTTCCATTTTCCAGAAGAAGAAATAAGAAGGCCTGGTTATGCAAGCATCTATAATGAGATAAACAAGAAAGACAAGGAATACAAATTGAGCACTGCGAACGCACTATGGTCGCAGGAAGCTTTTGGTTTTCTTCCAGACTTCATGGGAACAGTAGAACAATACTTTGGCGGAAGAGCAACAAATCTAGATTTTGTAACAAATCCAGAAGGTTCAAGAAAGATAATCAACGACTGGGTAGAAGAAAATACAATGGGCAAGATAAAGGACCTCATACCTCGCGGAGTTATCACAGATATGACTCGTTTAGTGCTTACAAACGCTGTCTATTTCAAAGGCACTTGGGTCAAGCAGTTTGATAAGAAAGACACAAAAGATGAAGATTTCTATGTAGATGAAACAACAACAGTCAAGGCACCTATGATGAGACTGACAGGAGAAGAAGCAGAATTCAATTACGCAGAGACAGATAATCTTCAAGTATTGGAACTTCCTTACGAAGGAGAGGATTTGTCAATGCTGATCTTGCTGCCGAAAGAGGATCTTGCTTCAATTGATGAATCACTTACACTGGAACAGATAGATGTGCTAAGACAATCAATGTATGAACAGAGGGTTGACATCTACATGCCAAAGTTCAAGTTCGACACAAAATACATGATGGCAACTGATCTGTCACAGATGGGCATGCCTACTGCATTCAGCAGGGATGCAGACTTCTCTGGCATGACCGGAGACACTTCACTCTTCATATCAGCTGTGATACACCAGGCTTTTGTTGAGGTAAATGAAGAAGGCACAGAAGCAGCTGCTGCAACAGCAGTCGTCATATCACTCAAATCAGCGATGCCGGCGCAGCCTAAAGTGTTCAGGGCAGACCACCCGTTCATCTTCATGATCCAGCAGAAAGACACAGGAAACATCCTTTTCATGGGCAGAATGAATAATCCTGTGGAATAAAAACGATTAAATACTAGTTCTTCTCCTAAATTTTACAGGGGGTGGTCTTATGAGAAAAGACATGATAGAGAAATTCGCAGCATTGATAACAGCTGCTTTCGGCCTGGTCGCAGCACTTGCCTGGAACGACACGATAAAAGCGATCTTCCAGCACTTCTTCGGCGACAGAAGCACAGTGCCTGCAATGATAACCTATGCAATCATTGTTACTGCCATTGCAGTCATCGCAACAATCTGGATAGGAAAGGTTTCAGAAAAATCCAAGAAATAATTATTTTATTCTTTATTTATTTCTTCACTATCTTCAATTCCTTGAATATCCTGCACGCGCCGCACATGTCTTTTGCAGCGGGCTCCCCGCAGATCCTGCATCTGTTGACTTTGCCCATGTCAAGCCTCTTCGGCTCGATCAGGTTCAGCATCCGTTCGTGCATCTTCACGATATTGTATTTCACAGAAGGATGTTTCTTCTCGAATTCGTCAAGGAAATTCTTGTGCTTTCTTCTGTAGGCGCCGACAGAGCAAGGGCAGATGCCGTACTTGACTGGAAATTTCATTATCCTGCTGTATCTTATCACATCCTCTTCAGGCACAAAATACATCGGCTTGACCCGTTTCACAAACTCCGGTGTTTCCAGCATTCCGCTCACAGGCCCGATCCTGAGGGCGAGCTTCAGGTCATTCCGTAGAAGATTCATCAACACTGCCTGTGATTCATCATCCAGGTTATGGCCTGTTGCAAGACAGCCGAACTTCAATCTTTTCGCGTGCTTGTTCAGCAAGTATCTTCTAAGAATACCGCAGATCTTGCAGGAACTATAATTGTGCCCTTTTCCTTTCAGCAAGGATTGTATATAACATAGGGCCATGCCGAACTCGTCTCGAAAAGAAACGATCTTCAGTTTGATGTCATTCTCTTTACAGACCTTTTTCAGGTTCTTTATATTCTCTTTTGTATAATCTCCGATCACTGCATCGACAGTGATGGCCTCAACATCATAACCGAGTTTCTTCAATATATGCAAACAGACAGTGGAATCTTTTCCTCCGCTGACAGCAACGCCTATCTTATCCTTCCTAGAAAACATCTTGTATTTCTTTATGGTCTCATTTACCTTTTTCTCTATCTGCCGCATGAACTTGCTGTCTGTCAGTCTGCTCTTCATTTTAATACAAACAGAAACAGAGCGGATTTAAAGCTTTTGGTCACCGCAACCCTTAAATACCTAAGATTCTCTATTTTCTTGAAAGAGGAATAGAAATGAACCCGCTGCTGTTTTACTCGATAATATTGGTACTGTGCCTTTTTATTATTTCCAAGAGCGCAGACTATGCAATAGGCGCAGTCATCGGCTTTGCAAAAAAGACAGGCGTGAGCGAGTTCATCATAGGCTTCATCATTGTTTCTATAGGCACCAGCATCCCGGAGTTCTCGACAGCTGTCATGGCCTCTTTTGCAGAGGAGAGCCAGCTTCTGCTCGGCGACCTGATAGGCGCTTCAATCATAGTTGTGGGTCTTGTGCTTTCATTTACAGTTATGATAGCAAAAAAGATAAAGACAAAGCAGAAGAGAACGATTGATTACAAGACAGTCATGGTCTTCATACTTGTTCTTTTATCCTGCTCATTGATGCTCATCGACGGATATGTGAGCAGGATAGACGCTGCGATATTGTTGTTCGCGTTCTGCGCCTACTTGATAATCTTCTGGAAAAAAGAGGAAAAGATCTCGCACATGAAAAAGGAAGTGAAGTTCAAGAAAATATGGCAGGACATTGTTGTTTTTGGCGGCTGCATCGCAGCGTTGCTGCTGGCTGCAAGATGGCTGGTTGTCAGCGCAGTAGAGATAAGCGACATCATCGGCATTCCTAAATACATAATAGGTCTGCTGGTGATAGCAATAGGAACTTCAATACCAGAGCTCACAGTCAACATAAAGACAGCCATGAAAGGCAAGCATTCTGTCGCTTTCGGCAATGTGTTCGGCAGCATCGTGGCGAACATCACCTTGATACTTGCTATCGCAGCTTTGATACGTCCTTTCAAGGTTCCTTTCCAGACATTCGGCATCTCTATTTTCTTCCTTCTGGGATTCACGATCTTCGGCCTTTATGTCCTGACAAGAAAAGAGATCACATTGAAGCAGGGAATCCCTCTTCTGGCCTGCTATCTGGCATTCGTTGCAATAACAATATTAAGAGGATTCTAGACATATAGCTGATAATCATTCTGCAGGTTTATTTCTTTCATTCCGCTGGAGATGCCTTTTCCAAGATAAAAGAATGACTGCGACATGACCTGCATCAATGCGTCAAGAAAGGTAGGTTTTTTCTTGTATTCTATAAATTTGAGCTTCTCTACCTGCAGTTTGTTCTTCAGATAGTCTTTTACTTCTTTTTTGCTGCCAAGCTGGTCTATCAGGCCGAGCTCTTTTGCCTGCGTCCCAAGATAAAACATTCCTGTCGCTGCTGCCTTTGCATTCTCATAAGGAAGATTTCTGTCTTCTGCGACCTTCCTGATGAACGCCTCGTGTATCAGGTCGATCCTTACCTGCAGAAGTTCTCTTTCTTCTTCTGTAAGCTCTTTCAAAGGGCTTCCTGCGTCCTTGTACTGTCCTCCTACAAGCCTTTCATAAGTCACATTATAGTCCTGCATCAGGCCTGAGAAAGAAACATAGCTGCCCAACACGCCGATGCTTCCAGTGATGGACATCTCGTCTGCAACAATAAAATCTGCGCTCGACGCGATCCAATAGCCTCCGCTCGCACCAACCTCTCTTATCCACGCGACAACAGGTTTCTTGGTTTTTGCATCTTCAACAGCAGCTGCGATCTCTTTTGACGCGACAACAGTTCCTCCCGGACTGTTGATCTCAAGCAGGATGGCTTTCATCCTTGGATTCTCTTTTGCTTTCTTCAGATAGTCAGAAATCACAGGCGAAACACTTCCTCCTATCGCGAAGAGACCCGGCTGTTTTTCCCCAAGAATAGGCCCTGATATCTTTATGAGAGCCACATCTGCTGTCTTTCCTCCCAGTTTGATCTCTCCTGTCTCTCCAGAATATGCAGCATAGATCATCGCGATTATGAAAGACAACACAGCAAGAATAATGACAATAACTATGATCAGCCAGGACTTGTTTCTCATTCATCTATCACCGTTTCAAATTAACGATTGCTAGTATAAAAGCTTTACTGTTAAGAAACATTTATATATCTTATGAGCCAACAAATTTCCTATGTATATTGAACTGCTGCTGGTGATAGGTGGTCTGATAGGTTTAGTTGTAGCTTCGAGTTTCACTGTCAAGGCTGCGCAGGCGATCGCGCGATCCCTTGCCATATCTGAATTGATTATCGGACTCACCATCACCTCGATAGGCACAAGCATCCCAGAGATAACGACCAACATTTTTGCAGCAGTTGACAAATTGAAAGGCCTTGAACACGCGAGCGGCATCGCAGTGGGAAACATCCTTGGAAGCAATCTTTCCCAGATAACTATCATACTTGGCATCTGCGGACTTATTGCGACAAGGCTTTACATCTCCAAGCGTTCTCTTTTTCGTGACGGCCTGATGATGTTTGTCGCAGCCTGCATCCTGTTTCTTGCCAGCATAGACGGAAACATCTCAAGGATAGAGGGAGGAATCCTTATTACGATCTATCTTGCATATCTTTTCTTCATCAGCCAGCAGGAAAAAGTCGTGAAGAAAGAAAAGCCGAGCGTCAGCAAACTTCGTATTTTCCTTTATCTGCTGATGCTGACTGTTTCTATTGCAGGCGTCTTGTTCTTCGGCAATATAATGGTAAAGCACGGAATTTTTCTTGCAAAATCCATACAAATCAATACATACATCATAGGCCTGTTTGTAGGGCTGGGTACTTCCCTCCCTGAACTTTCGATCTCGATCGCAGCAGTGATCAAGAAATCAGGTTCATTGTCGATAGGCAACCTGATAGGCTCGAACATCACAGACCCATTGTTATCCATAGGAATAGGCGCAAGCATCGGGGGTTTCGTAGTTGCGAAATCAGTGCTGCAGTTCGACTTCATCTTCTGGATAGCTGCGACAGCAATCGCATTATTGCTGCTGTTCAACCACCAGAACCTTAACAGAAAAGAAGCATCGATCCTCATCTTGTTGTATGCAGTGTTCATATACATAAAACTGTTCTTGTATTAGTTTCAGTCCCACTCAAGATTCTCTATGTATTCCCTCAGCTTTCCGGCTGTCTTGAACTTCTTCAGGATCAAGGAGCGTTTAAGCCCGCATATGATGTCTTTCACAGCAGGAGGCAGTTTTGCATAGTGCTTTTTCCCGCCCAATACTTCGTAGAAAATATGTATGAGCTCCACAACATCGTCGTGTATCCTCTCTGCGCTCGCGCCTCCCCAGTGATACAGGTCAAGCAGTTTCAGTTCAAACCTCAGGCCGGATCTTTGCACGATAATATTGTCAGTATGCAGGTCCCCGTGGTATTCTTTCAGCCTGTGTATGTCTTCTATTCCTTTGGCCAGGGCATGCAGAAGATGCAGTGCCGCGAACGGATTCAATCTTTTTCCCGGCTGTCTTTTCAGGAATTCGCTCAGCAGTTCGCCCTCGATGAATTCAGAGATGAGAAAGACGATCGGCTGTCCTTCGATGAACAAGATGTCCTGTGCATAATACTGTATGACAATGTCGCAGTTCCTCAGCTTGTGCAGTTTCTTTGCATAGTATTTGCTAGCTTTTCCTTTTGGGTTCCTCTGCGGGTAAAAGAATTTAGCAGCCTTTTCTATGCCTGTGTCCATCTCCTTGATTACATAGACCTCTCCTTCCCAGCCTTTCCCCAGGAACTCGACTATCTCGTATTTGCTGTAGATGACTTCTCCAGGCTCGAAACCGAAAGACTCAATCTTCTTCATACTGAAAAATGCAACTTAGGAAAGTATAAAAGCTTTACGCAAATTCATTTTCAAAGAAACATTTATATATCTTGTTTGCCAATAAATTCTAATGGCAAAAAGAGGTATGACCTGCGGACCTGCAAAATGCAGAAAGATTCGCATAAATAAAAAATTATTAATTATAGGTTCTATCTTCATTGTTGTACTGGTTGCTTCTTTCCATCCTTTTTTCTCGAGCCTGAACCAAAGCCTCATCTCATACTTGAAACTGATCTGGTGGGCGATTCTTCTCGGTCTTGTCATCGGAGGCCTGATTGACTATTTTGTTCCAGAAGGGTTCATCTCAAAATACCTCGGGCAGAAAAAGAAAAGCTCTCTTTTCTATGCAGTCATTGCAGGCTTCCTCATGTCTGCATGCTCGCACGGCATCCTCGCCATTGCAATAGAGCTCTACAAGAAAGGGGCAGGCATTCCTGCAGTAATAACCTTTCTTCTGGCATCGCCGTGGGCAAATCTCGTTGTCACTGTCCTGCTGATAGGCTTCTTCGGCTGGAAAGCACTGCTGTTCATTGCAGCTGCAATGCTCATCGCACTGATAACAGGCTTTGTCTATATGGGCCTGGAAAAGCTCGGCTGGATAGAACAGTCCAAGAAAATAAGATTCAAGCAGAAATACGAATGGAAAAACATAAAGCATTTTGGCCTGAAGAAAAGCATCACAGGAACACTGAGAGGCTCTGTCAATCTTGCGAACATGGTGCTGTGGTGGATCCTTATTGGCTTTCTTGCAGCTTCAATAATCAGGGCGTATGTGCCGGAACACATCTTCATGCAGTACTTCGGACCCAATATCAC
>WJKV01000127.1 GCA_014728875.1 Candidatus Woesearchaeota archaeon
CTGATATCCTGTTGTGTCTTTCCTATCCTCTCATTATAATTTTCAAGCTGTTTCTCTTGTTTTTCCACTATCTCGGATTTCTTGTCTATCTGCAGCTTCAAGAAAGTAGCCTTATGCTTCATGATGTTGTCATTCAAGTCTCTGTATTCCAATGCCTGGTCTCTGTCCTTCTTCAGTTCCTTTAAATAAGCATTCCTTTCAGTGAGCACTATGTCTGCCTCTTTCAGCCTGCCTTCCACTCGTTCAAGCTCTCTCAGACTTTTCTGCTTTTTCTCTTCATAAGAACCTATGCCGGCAATCTCTTCTATTATCTCTCTTCTCTCTGTTGTTGCCATCTCTACAAATTTCACAATGTCTCCTTGAAGTATTATATTGTAACCGTCAGGGTCTATTCTGGCCCTCCCTAATAAATCAAGAATATCGTTCCTGTTGCATTTCTTGCTGTTCAGCCTGTAAATGCTGTTTCCGCCCGGCTTCACCAGCCTGGAGATGACTACCTCTGCCACATCTAAAGGAAAAGTCTTGTTCTGATTATCAAAATGTATTGCAACTTCTGCTTCTTTTGCAGGGGTCTTCTTTTTACCGCCGTTATATATTAGATTGGCTGCTTTTTCAGCCCTCATAGCTTTAGAGCTCCGTCTTCCAAGAACAAACGTCAATGCATCAAGAATATTGCTTTTCCCTGAACCATTCGGTCCGACAACACAATTGAAATCCTTGCCGAAAACCAGCTCTGTCTTCTTTGCGAATGATTTGAACCCTCTACAAACCAGTTTATTTATCCTAGTCATCGTCATTCCCTTTTTAGATTTTTGATGAGAGCTGGAATCCCTTTATAAAGCTTGTTGTTTCATGGCGCGCGCGACATTCTGGAAATCCAGTTTGACGAACCTTTCAAAAGGCAGGCCTTTCTTTTTTAACACATCCAGAGCCTCTTTCACATGCGTGCTTCCCATGGGCACTTTAATCTTCAGCTTTCTGCTCAGCCTCTCTATCTGCTTTTTTGCCTCATCCCTTGCAAGGATCGAGGCTGCTGCAACTTCCACATACTTGCTTTCAGCCTTTGTCTCGATTATGTCGCCTGTATTACAGCCAGGGAATTTGTCAACAACATGCTTTGCAATACTGTCTATGGAAAGTTTTGAAGCGCATTCCATGTGAAGAAGATTCATCAGACCTGTCATATTGTATTGTTTTCTCAGTTTGTTGTAATCCTTGGGCTCGAGGCTTATTACGTGGTAATTCGCTGTTTTCCTGAGCTGTCCAGCAATGGCAGAAATCTCTTTGTCGCTCAATTGTTTGCTGTCAGCAATACCCAGCTGTTTTAGCCTCTGTCTTTCTGCACTGTCTGCCCGGACAGCTGCGACAACAAGGCCTCCGAAAGTGTCGCCTTTCAATGCCTCGTCGCTTCCTATGATTGTGCCTTTTTCCTGCTTGAAATGCAGTTTTTCTTTTTTTACCGGTTTTCCGATCTTGAGTTTTTGAAGCAGTTTCTTTGTATCTGCAACTTTTGCCTCAGCACCCTGCAGCAGCAATTTATTTGAATTGAACAGCACCAGGGTGACCGGTCCAGGACCAGGCCCTTTCATTCTTTCCTGCTCATATTCGGTTTTAGTCTTGACAGAAGAAAATCCGCGCTCTTTCAGCTGCATCAAATCCTTTTTTTTTACTTTCTCGAAAGTTACCATTCTATCAGTTTTGTTTGCGACTTTGCAAGCATCTGCTTTTTGAAGCTGTCCCAGCTTTTCCTGAAAATCGGCCCGTACTTTTCATCTTCCCAGTTCTCTTCCAGAAATATTATTGTCTTTGGGTCAGAAGCATAACCGCTTCCGAAATCGACTCCAAGGTTTTTCTTGATTTTCTCTACTGCCTCGTCCCTTGCAACTTTCGCAAGTATAGAGGCAGCAGCAACAATCACAAAATTCTCGTCTGCTTTGTTTTCAGCCAGCATCGCAGGATTGATGTGCCTGTCCAGAAAATTCCTTATCTCAAACTTATAAGCCTTGGTATTGACCTGTGGACAGTCGACCACGACCTCATCAGGGCCCAGATAATTGATTATCTCTGCTGTCTTCAATGCCTCCAGTTTGTTCAGGTTCGTGGAAGGATGCATCAGGACCTTGTCTATCTCTTCAGGCTCGATAAGAATTGTCTTGTATTCTTTTGCAATCTTCCTTATTTCCCTGGCAAGTTCTGCTCTTTTCTCTACTGTCAATAATTTGCTGTCTTTCACACCCAATTTCACTAATTCTGGGATCTTTGTTTCTTCGACGCACACTCCTGATATTGCCATAGGACCTATACAAGGCCCTCTTCCTGCCTCATCAATACCTGCGATTAGAACCATGACAGTTGAGATTAAAAATTAACTATATAAATTTTTTCTATCCAAAAAGTATATAAACAAGAACCCTATTGGTTTGTACCATGAAATTGACCCAGCCGATTATTCAATATTATGGCCTTGAGGATTTGTCAGCCATTGACCAGGCCACAGTCAAGAAGATCAGCGCAGATTATCATAAAAAAATCCAGCGTTCGCTCGGCAAACAGACTTCTTTGAAGGTTCACATAAAGACCCACGACACAGAAGGAAAGAAAAGAAAATATTCAGTTGTTCTTACAGCGGTTGCAGCAGACAGAACCTTTACTTCTCATCTGGCAGACTGGGACATCAATAGGGCATTGCACAAGACCTTCAAATACCTTGACAGGGAGATCCTGAAAAAGAAAAGGCCGGAAGACGTCGGCATCGGCGGGAAATCACAGAGGGGCTGGCCAAAGAAAAAGAAATAACTTAGATGATTTAGAACTATAATCCGAATGCTTCTGTAAATTCTCTTATCTTGTTGTAATTCGCAAGAAATTCGTATCCTTTTTCAGTCAGCACGATCTTGTTCTTCTTTGTCTTTTTTCCTTCTTCGACCTTCTCCACCAGGCCTTTTTTCATCAGGCTGTCCATATAGCCCTGCAGCCGCTTATAAGAAAGATTGGATTTATACAGAAGATGCGTGGGTTTTATCTTTCCGCCCTTATCCTGAATAGCTTTAAGGATGTCGAATATGATTTCAAACTTGCTTCTTCTTTCACTCATTTTTTCCACACGCGAATAATGAAATACAGGAAGATCAGATATGCGATTAGCTGGAAAAGATGTCCTAATGCATAAAGATAATCAGTGAACGCGATCAGGCCGAAAGCAATATGGCTCAAGCAAAGGAACGAAAACGCGGTGCTGATCAATAATGTATTCTTGTTTCTCTTTTTCCAGTAATATTCAAAATATTTCCAGCCGATTATAAACAGCAAGACTATTGCAATGTATTGGAATATCATCAGATAATTGCCGCTGTAATAAAGTATAAGGGCGATCAGCAGGAAGATGGCGATCATCATCTTCTTGTCATGGATTTCCATTGCTATTGCAAACAGTATGATGTACGCCAGCAAAAAGAATACCACATAAACGAATGCAGACCAGCTGAGCATATGCAAGACTTTGCCTATAAAATCTGTCCAGCCAAAATAAAGGCAAAGATGCATGAACATTCTTGATGCGAATGCCAGCAGTATGATGCCGAACGCTGCGCTGAACCAGAAATACTTCTTCTCTCCGATCAGTTTGTATGACTTATAGCTGAACCAGATCAGCAGGACTATCGCAATAATCGACAATAGTTCAAAAAACGCATCAATCCCCAAGAACCATGCTGGAATCCTCTCCCCTAACGCCATCTTATATTTAAACCTGCTTTGACCCTTTATAAGCTTTGTGGATTTTTTGTCACGATTGGCCCTTCATTCCATTTAAATACTTTCTGGCCCTAGCTAATGGTATAAAGAGGTGCCAAGAATGAAAGAATACAAACTTGACAAAAACCGTATCCTTTCCCAGCCGAATTACATGGATCCTGAGGACCTGTACCAATTAAGGCTCATCAAACGCCACATGGCGACAAAGAAAAACAAGAAAGATCTGCTCGACCTTGATTTCGAGGCAGACTTTGTTTAAGCTCACATTATCCGAAAATAGCTCCTGTGACAAAACCTCTATAAAACAAAACATTTCCTCACTAACTCAACCCCTACACCAAAACCTCAACGGTTTTGGCTCTTTCTTTTTTTTTAATTTTTAACAACATTTATAAACGAATTCTCATCATATAATTTGTGATGAAAAAACAAATACATCTGCCACAGCCATTTGAATATCCTCACAGAATTGAAATCTCAAAAGGAGATGGCTGTTTTCTATATGATCAAAAAGGGAAGAGCTACATAGACTTTGTATCTAATGTTGGTGTTAATAATCTTGGGTACAACAGTATTGCAATAAAGAAAGCAATCACTAAACAAGCAGGAATTCTAACAAATGCGACTTTCAGTCACATTGGAACAAAAGATCAAGAAGAACTTATCGCAATGCTATGCAAATTTTGCGGGAAAGAATTCGATACTGGTTATTATGCGGCCACGGGTTCTGATGCTGTTGAAACTGCTGTAAGAATCGCTGTGGCAAAGAAAGGGAAGAAAGGAAAGATAATTGCATTAAAACCTGGTTACCATGGCGCGACCTTAGGGACTGCATTTCTTACATCTGAAGACATGCCAATCAAAACTCTCTTCAATGCGCCGTACAAAGTGTTAAGAGCAAACTATGCGACCAATGAGAAGGAAACTTCAAAATGCCTAAAGGCTCTAGAAGTCATGCTAAAATCTAATAAAGACATTGCAGCATGGATTATAGAACCAATACTAGGATCTGCAGGTTATGTAGTTCCTGCCAAAAACTTTATTGTTGGAATTAGAAAACTGTGCAACAAATACAATATTCCTTTAATCGCTGACGAAGTGCAGAGTGGCAATTTCAGGAGCGGAAGATTTCTTGCTATTGAAAATTTCAATGTGAAACCAGACATAATTTGCTTAGGAAAATCCGTAGGAGCAGGTCTGCCCTTAGGAATTGTTATAACATCAAAAAGATTTAGACTTAAACACCACCACTATCCTACATCTGCAGGCGCCAATCTATTGGCAATAGCTGCAGCTAAAGCTTCCTTGAAATACATCCAAGCCAAAAAATTGGATAAGAACGCCGCAGAAATAGGAGATTATATCAAAGAAAGGCTCGCTAAAATGTCTGTGGACAATGTAAGAGGCCTCGGGCTATTGGTCGGCTTTGATTTGAAGTCTAGTAAACAAGCTAATTCAACAATCTCGAGTGCGAGAAAAAATGGACTTCTTCTAATGAAAGGAGGAAAAAAATCCATCAGACTATGCCCTCCTTTGATAATTTCGAAAAATATTGCCAAAAAGGCAATGGATATTCTTGAAAAAAGCATCTGAGTGCAAGAAAAAAATAGCGGGGGGAGGATTTGAACCTCCGACCTTCGGGTTATGAGCCCGACGAGCACTCCAGACTGCTACCACCC
>WJKV01000009.1 GCA_014728875.1 Candidatus Woesearchaeota archaeon
ATCTGATTCTGTTTCGCAGGGCATTGAAGCCCCTTTTGCTTCGCCGCTGTAGCCACAATCAAACATACAACTATCCTTTGTTTCTCCTGCATCACAATAATCGTCGCCACAGAAAGGAATAGAAGATCTACAATAGCCGTGCAGACAAATATTGCTTTCACAATCTGATGCTTTTTCACATTCAAAAGAATCTGCTACTTTCACGTCTATTTTTTTGATTTTAGAAATGCTTTTTGGTTTATTATACATGCTATTGATTATATCGGGCGATTTTCCTTTCCAATACTTAAGCTGCATATAGAAGGAGCCTGTATTTGTCTTTCCATTTATATTATAATTAATATCATCAGTATTGAAACTTATTATCTTTTGATGATTTTTGCCGTCGCATCCTTCAAATAATGAAATCTTTGATAGAACTTTATTGGCAACAGAATATGAACAGTCTTCACTGCATGACAATTTACTTTTAATCTTATTTTTTATTATATCCTTTAATTCCGCTTCAGATGGCCAATTCTGGCAGTCAAAATTATTTTCAAAATAAGTGCAAGGGTCCTGCAGATACTTTGGATCAGAAAGATCTTCTGTTCCATCATATTGGAACAAGTCTAAGGTGACATATGTACTTAAAGGACTATTGCAACTGTATTCAATAGTGACATTATACGGTTGGCCTATAATCAAATCTTGGTCATATTCAATTATTTCTGCCTGCCAGTTCAAGGGGAATGCATCGTAGCCAGTATATCTTTCAGATATCGGCTCTGATTTTAGACAAGCATCATATCCTATGCTTGTTGGCCTTGGATATTCATCCTCACAGAAAGGATGTGAATTTGGGCAGTCAGAATGAGAATCGCACTCACAATCTTCAGAATCACCTGAAGACACCGGACAGGTATTGGCGCAATCGTTCGGGCATGATGCATGATTCTCCCAGAATTCGCAGACATTATTCCCGCAACAAGCCTGCGTTGCTTGTCCGTTCCAATCGCAATCAGGATCTGTTCCATAACATGCAGATGATATGCAAACTCCGTCACATTTTTCAGAACAGTCTATACAACTGCCTCCTGAACAGAACTGATTATTATAGCAATCTATTGTTTGGGTAAGACTCCAGTCTGTGCAACCTCCCTGGCAAGCAGTTGTTCTCGCATAAATTGCGTGTGTATCATGATCAGCGCATTCATATTTTATATGATCTGTACATTGTGGAGAATAATCACAAGGAGGCTCTGTATTGCATTTATTTGTATCGGGATTGCAATCATAATCGCAGAAATTGGTTGTTTTCCAATTATAATGACCGAAATTTGTCAAAGTGCATGTTTGGACCCTGTCGGCAAAATCAGGATGGCATCTCTTTGTACCGGGGCTGCATTCATAACATAGCCCTCCACCACAGCCTAAACTGCAGACTTGCCCTACATTCGTCCATACATAGCAACCATTATTATCCTGTTCACATCTCTGTCGTTGATCGCCGTTGCATCGCACATCGCCTAGAGCACAAGGTGTTGGACATTGATAACAGGCTGCATCCTCACACTTGATTGAACAAATATCTATTGTTTGCCAATTATAATTTCCAAAATTAGTAAGTGAACACTGCTGAAGACGGTTATTAAAATCAGGATGGCATCTTTTTGTATTAGGATAACAACTATTGCACATGCCTGCAGAACAACCATATGAACATGTTTCTTTATCTTGCCATCTTAAACAATTATTATATGAATCATACTTACATTCTTTTACTTTGTTTCCTACACATCTAGTAGTCCCTGGTGCAGTGCAGGTATTATAACAATTCTTGCATTTGCCATATATACAACCATGAGAACAAGAACGCCATTGCCAAACATTATCATCATTTGTACAATATTTAATAGGTGCACCAATCAATGGATTCCCTTCTACACGGCAAGAAGCACTTGAAGAGCAAACTGACCATGAAGGAAAAATTACCCCTGCACAATATTTCTTGCCATCAGGCGTAACTTGGCCAATATTATAATAATTATCTTGATCTTGACATTGCGCAAACGTATCAAACCATGCATATGCTCCACTAGCAGAAATCAGCAAAACAATAATCAAAATACTAATTTTTAGCAGTATATGCGTTTTATTCGTTTTTAGCCCCCTCCTAAATTATAGATTACTAGTAGTCAAAGAAGTTGCTGGAATAAACAGTGTAGTCTAAATTTTCCACTTATATTTATGTATAAATTCTAATAAATGGCTTTCTATGTAATAAAGACTTGGTTAAAGCAAAAAGAAACAAAAAGTTTAAATATTTATAAATCTACAATTTATATTATGGGGCATTTTATCATACCTCCTATGGGAGACTATAAGAAGTTCACAAAGGACCTTATCATATTGATTCTTGCTAAGCAGTATCCTTTGAGCACAAAGAAAATAAGGAACTTGATAAGCAAGGATTACGGCATTTCTGTGACATATCAGGCAGTCAGGAAAAGCATTAACCTGCTTCTTGAGAGCGGGATATTGGAAAAACAAGGCAAGGAATTCGCAATAAGCAAGGACTGGATTCTTGAGATGGAGAGCTTTATTGAAGGGCTCCAGAAAAGGTATTTCTCTCCTGAAGGAGTCGTAAAGCAGGAGATCGGCGACGAAATCACTGTATATTCCTCCAGAAATCTTGTTGATTTGAACAATATATGGAGAAGGTTCCATCTCAAATGGCTGAGAAAAGAGAAAAAGAACGATAACAGACCGTCTGCCTGGTGGGGCGATCATTGCTGGTGGTTGTTGGGGCAGTTGGATACAGAAGACGACCTGTTGAAAGAGATCATCAAGAAAAAAGCAGAAATGTATTGGCTTAATAACGGCGAGACCTTTATAGATAATTTAGGGAATAAATATTACACAAGAAATGATTTCACACATTACAAGACCAACAAGAACAAGACAAGCGGAGTGCATCTTCTAGTAATTGGGGATTATATTCTTGAATCAAAGCATTCAAAAGAATTGAAAGATAAATTGGATGAATTCTACAGCAAGATAAATGATCTATCAAAAGTGGATTTGAATGAACTGATGAAAATCATCAAAGGAAGAAGCGAGCTCAAATTAACAATCATGAAGAACAAGATGCTTGCAGAACAATTAAGAAAGAATATCATTTCTCATTTCAAATAAATCCCAGGAACAGGTTCCCGAAGTACAGTGTGAAGATTATTGCGATGAACATTCCAGGCACAAATGGAATGCCTCTTTTTACGAGCACTTTTTTAATCCTGCATTTCTTCAATAGCTTTATCTGCTCTTCTGAGATGCCGAGATCTTTAGGCCCGCAGATCTTCTTGCCTTTGTGATAGACATCCTCTGCGATCCAGTCTCCTTCTGTGACCTTGCTTACAGGCGTGTTTTTTGTCATGCAGCAGACCTCGATCGTTCTTGCGAACAGCCATAGATGTATCGAAAGGAATGCCACCAATGCAAGAGTGATGAACAGAAGTTTAGTGATGAAGCTTGGAACAAAGACCGCAGATATCAGCAAAGCTGCGCAGAAGATGAAAACAACTATCCGCAGTTTTTTAATCTTTTTCTCCTGCCTTGTCTTTTTGAACTCTTTCCAGAATTCTTTGTGGTTCATCAATGCGACAGTAATGCCCCAGATCAGGCTGTAAATCGCGCCAATAATCAGGATGTTCAAGAGCAGGATTATCGGAAAATAGATGTTCAATATGGGATCCAGATGACCAAGAAGAACAGAAGGATACGTGCCGAATATCGCGCCGATAGCCATCAATAATTTTGCATCGCCGCCTCCCCACTGCCCGCTGTAGAACAACAGGAATGCTATTGCAACAAAGATCCCGAATGCGATCCCTCCGTGGATCAGGAACCACCAGTCATTGTAGAAGATGCTGTGCAAGAGCCTTAATCCGAATGCTGCAATTATAAGTGCTGCGCACAGATAATCAGGGACTTCTCTTGTCTTTATGTCTGTGTAGCTCGCAATTATCAATCCTGCAAGTCCTATCAACAACAATAGTAATTCTATCACAGGCCGGTTTAACAGCAAAAAGTATATAAATGTGTGTATCTACTGTCTAATAAATATTTAACAGGGGGAATTATGTTACCTAAGCATTTGGCAATCTGTTTTGACACGAGCAACCTAGATGGAGCTTTCTCTATCATCAAGCAGATGATGAGCGAACAGCCAAAGCTCGGACTGCCTGTGCTTACTTTCGGTTTTGATGCAGACATTCCCAGTGATAAGGTTTCTGAACTGCTGAAGTTCTACATCAGCAAGAGATTCCTTGAAGAGAACAAGATAAAGATATCTTTTCTTGGAAAATGGTATGGTTTTGAAGGGAATATTGTGGAAAACATAAAGCAATTGATCGATCTTACAAAGGACTATGACACGCAGTTCCTTAATTTTGTCATAAATTATGACGGACAGCAGGAGATAGTTGATGCGTGCAAGATAGTGTGCAGGCAGGTAAAGGCTGACAAGCTTGATATAGAGAATGTGACAAAAGACAGCATAAAGGAGAACACATATTCAAGCTATTTCATACCGCCAGACCTTATAATCAAACTCGGCAAGGTGCCGAAGCTGAAAGGCTTTCTGTTATGGGACTGCACGCATTCAAGGATGCATTTCACAGAGAAGGATGTAGCTGAGTTCAATCCAGAAGAACTGAAAAAGATACTTGACAGATATTAGGGAAAAATTTATAAGCATACAATATTCTGCCTAGGGCGGAGGGATAAAATGGCTGAAAAAAAAGAAATCGGAAAAATCGCGCATTTTTTTGACAAGATTTCAGTGGCAGTCGTAGAACTGACAGACACGCTGAACGTGGGCGACAAGATCAGCATAGAATCAGGAGACAGCGTGGTAGAGATGACTGTAGACAGCATGCAGATAGAACACAAAGCAGTAGAGACAGCCAATGCAGGCGACAGCATCGGAATGAAGACGCCGCAGCCTGTCAAGAAAGGAGCTGCTGTATACAAGATAGAAGAGTAATTCTTTTTTATTTGTATTTTTAAAGATAGGAAATATTATGGATATAATCAGGCAAACTTTATAAATGCCTAAGAAGAAGATTCTATATATGGGTAGTAGCAATATTGAAGATGTTATTATCAAAGTAGAAAGAGAGTTAAATAAAGTATTTAAAGATGTAAATTTCAAGAATCTGCATTCTGAGGCTTTAAGAAAAATCTTAAATTTTTCAGACGAAAGGATTAAAACAGTCGATTTCATATTAAAAGCAGCTTATCAAGTACGAAGTAAAGATAATATAATTCAAATAGATCGATTGGATGATATTGAATTAAATGATAGAACAGATATTCGTTCTATCCTCGCATTAATGGAAAACAATCTAAAATTCTTGCAGCTCTTTCCAAAACTAGCTGAAATTTTATCAAATATCCCTGACGAATATTCTCACGAGGATTTAGTAAAGATTGCAGTATCTTCTAAACCAAAATACGCAGATATTCTTGAAGGATTCTCATCTTTCCTTCCTTATGTGTTGAAAGCTTATTCTATTATAGATCCAGATTATAAAACAGCGTTATCAGAATCGCTTTCCCTTATTGGCAGAACAGAAAGAGACGGAAAATTATTCTTGCACCTTGCAGAAGAACTGAATAAAGGATATTTATTCAGGAAATATGCAAACGAGTATTATAGGAAATTCAATCCTTTTCTGGAACCGCCGTCTTCATTAAGATTTTCTTATCTGAATAAATTTATTCAATTCATTGATAAATTTTATGCAATATTCAATGCAAACAGCACAAAGGAATCAAAACCGAGAATGGGAGACCTAGAATATGAATTAGATATAAAAGATTACTTGGAACAAATTCCTATTGGAACAGATATATTGGAAAGAAATGTTAAAAAATGCGACATTAAAAAAATATCTAAAGCATATAAACAACTATTCGAATATCTTATCAAGAAATTGTTTGAATTCAAATTTGAAATAATTAATGAAGGATTAAATAGATTTAATGAAGAACAAGAAATGCCTTATCTATGTGCTAATAAATATGCAAATAGCATATTTAAACTGGAAGATTTCATGAGATCTGTTATTTATGAAGGATTTTGTATGCTCTCCTTAAGGTCATGGAAACGGAAGAGAAAGAAAGGCAGTATTCACATGTCCAAAAGAGCTTTAGAAAAATCTACTAGAGCAGCAGAATTATTTGATATATATACAAACCATATAATAAGATTATCTAAACTTAATCCATTTTTTGGAAATATTTTCTTACAGTACAAACCATATAAATTATACGGTAATCTAGATCTTGTTGAGGAAATTGTTTCTTTTGCAGAAGATGCTTGCCAAATTTCTCCTAATTTTGATACTGAAGTTTTCGACGAGTATATGCGCTATATGAATTCTACTGATAAAAGAACAAGCCCAGAATTGACTTCAAAACTATTGGGTATCGTAAGAGAAGTATCAAATTATCGCCATTCTAAGGCTATAATAAAACAAAAATTACTACCACAAATTGAAAAACAAAAAAACAGGAGGAAAATTAAATTGGTCATTCCTGATATGATGTATGTATTGCAGTCTCAAGTTGAACTATATAGATTGGTAACGGATGATAAGAAATATATTAAACTGCAAGAATTTAACGAAGATGATTTTATAGTAAATGAAATTATTCCAGACTTAGAAATAGATAGAGATCTCGAATTTATAACTTTGGGTTGTGGTTCTGGAAAATCGGAAATAAAAGTGGCGAAAGCGATAATTAATTTTCAGACACGAAAAAGATTCCATTTATATTTTACTGATATCAGTGAAAAAATGCTTGAAGAAACTAGAGTTAATTTGTATGAGAATGATAGAAGAGCATTATTGCATGACGAACCAAAAATAGAATCTTCAGAATTTGTTTGCAATTTCTTGAACCCTTATGAGATCAGGAGTTTCATTGAAAGAGCGATTGAACCGTCAATTGAAAGACGAATATATACAATCCTTGGAGGAACTGCAGGTAATTTTCCCCCCGAGATACGACAAAGGATATATAATAACATAGAACAGGTAATGCGGCCCGACGATATGTTCATAATAACATGCGGCGTTATACTGGACCAAGAGCGTTACGGAGGGGAATCTATGGCTAATTGGATATTTTTTCCTCTGAAAATTTTAGGAATTGAACCGGACCAAATAGAGGAGTTTGAATCTGGTTTAGAAAACTATAGATATGAAATTGAAAGGGAAGATGATAAAGGAAGGCTCGCTGCATATTTGACTTTGAATCAAGATGTCTATGTCAATGGCATCACATTGAATAAAGGCACTAAACTTCAGACGCTCTTTTCTGAAAGACTAGATACAGAATTGTTTAGAAAAGAATTAAGCATGTTCAGGCTTCATGAAGGACATCCTGTGACTATCGAAGACGGATCTCGTGCGATTGCAGTCTGCTATAAGAGAGATTAGTCCTAGATAGGAAAATAATCTATCAATGGTTCTTCATAATATAATACTGTCTGATAGTCTCTTATCATTTTTGGGAATTTTTCTCTCAAGACTTTCATGAACTTGTATAGGTCATTCTTTGTTTTAAGCATCATCTCAAATTCCAGTTCAGCGTCTCCGAATGATTTTGTAATATATATCACATTAGGATTGTAGTTTAATCTAGTTATAATCTCTTTCAATTTTTTGCCGGATAGATTGTTTAAATGCATAAATACCTTGTAATGAACGTATCCTAGCAAAATTGAATTAAGTTTGGCTCTGAAACCTATGATTATTTTTTCCTTTGTGAGCTTTTTAATTCTATTTTTGATTGTGTTGGCTGTGCATTTCAGCTTATCTGCAATATCAACAGCAGGCATCCTGGCATTTTTTGTCAGCAAAGAAAGGATCTTGAAATCCAGTTTGTCCAGTTCAACCAGTTTGTTTTCACCAAGCAATGCATAGGAGTGGTCGTTTGTCTGATAAAGATAGTTTCTTTTAAAATGATATATCTTGAAGGCAGCTGCGACATATTTATCGCCAAAGTATTTGTTGTATCTGAATATGAAATCATCATATACAACTTCAAAAGCAGCCAAATTCTTGGCCCAGATTACAATAGTCAGATCCCAACGGCCGTCCCCGACTGCGACCCAGCCAACAGCTGGATTTTGGCGAAGATAATCCATGATTTCTTTTTCTTTTTCCGGGCTGATGCTGTGGTATTTTAAGAAAACTCTCCAGTACGTGTAGCCCATTTTTGTAATGTCCAGGACAGCATAGTAGCCCTGTATAAGGCTTTTCTTTTCCAGCTCCTTTATCCTATAATTCACAACCTCCTTAGAAAGCTTGACTTTCTTTGCTATTGCTGCAAAGGACTGCCTGGCATCCATGTCCAGTTCGCACAATATCTTTCTGTCCTTTTTATCTAATTTTAAGCTCATATTTTATTATAATGAATTTATTATTTATATCTTTTTCGTTTTGATAAAATTTATCTGCGAAATTTTTATTAACTTGACTGATACATATTTTATTGATATAAGAATGCTAAAGCGGCGTAAATATTACGGATTCAAGGTGAATTTTTACGATGGTGTCAAAAAAAGACTTCAAAATCATCTCGCACTTGAGACAAAACGCAAGAAGATCGCTTGTTGAAGTCAGCAAGAAGACAGGTGTTCCTGTCAGCACAATATATGATAGGCTCAAGGTCTATAATAGGGACATTGTCAAAAAAAATTGTGTATTGCTTGATTTTTCAGCGCTGGGATATGGAATAAGGATTTTCCTGGCTATAGGTACAGACGATAATGAAGGCACACACAAGTTCTTGAAAACGCATCCGAATGTCAACAGCATGTATGTGATTAACAACGAGTACAATTTCTTTCTTGATTGTGTTTTCAAGGGAATCGCAGACATGCATGATTTTCTGCAGGAACTGGCCCAATTCAAAATTACAAAACGGAATCTGTTCACAATACTCAACGATATTAGAAATGAAGAATTCCTGGTTGAAGATTCTTATTCGTCGTCGTCAAAAACATAGTCTTCGCTGTTTTCTGCGCCCTGCTCGTCGTTCTCCACTGTCTCCTCATAGCCCCTGAGGAAACCTTCCTCTGCACTGTCTATCTCGTCGTCTGCAAGCTTCTCTTCGTAGTCTTCCTCTTCGAAATGCTCTTCGTCGTATTCCATCTTACCTCACGAAAATCCTTCGTTTGTCTGCCCCTTCCAGTTCCAGCTTGATCCTCTTTATTATTCCCTTCTCTGGGTCAGGCATCAGCTTTACTCTTTTCTTTATATCTTCGAAAGACTTGAATTCTTCCTTTTTCCTTTCTTCAAGGATCTCCCACATGTGTTTCTTCCCTACGCCGGGTATCAGCTCAAGCATGTGCCTTCTGGTAGAAAGCGGTCCTGCCTGGTTGAAGAAAAGTATGAAAGGCCCCTGATTCTTTTCGACTATGTCCTTTATCACAAAATCAAGCTCCTGCCTTGCACTGTGCGTTAATTTTTCCATTGACAAGGCTCCGTTTATGTGATGGATCTGCTCTCTTTTCCCTTCTCCGATATAAACTTCTTCATAAGGCTGCAGAAATACTCCTTTCTTTGGTACTAATTCTAGAAGTGTGAAATGTATCTTGCCCAGAGCCTGCACTATTGGAGTCTTCCTATGACTAGGTCGATTGTCGAACGCATAGCCGTTCGGCAAAAAATCCAGTACTATTGCTTTTTCTTCTCGTGATTTTTTTTGTTCCATCATTTTCCAATAACATACCCCTCTAGGCTGTATTTTCCTAGTGTTTCAGGTATTTAAAGCTTTCGTAGAAGTATTTATAGGTATTTGGCAACTGTGTCGCAGATCTTTTTCATGTTCTCCTTGCTGACTGTTAGTGCGTAACCTTGAAGCACGACCTTGAGCTCGTCTACATTCGCAGGCATGATGTCAATTATCTTGATGATGTGCTCTTCTGCAAGTCTCGGTATCTCAAGTTTCTCTAGTTCCTTGTGCAGTTCCTTTGCTTTTGTGTGCGATACCTTAACGAAGACATTAAGATACTCTTCTGTCTTTTCTGCCCTAAAACCTGCTTCTTCGTCCCGTTTCTTTATCCTTGCCAATTCAGACTTTAGTTCTGCCATTGAGATCGGCATCTCTTTGATCACTTTAGGGTCTGCCATTTTATCATTCGTTTTAATCTACTTTCCTCAAATGAACAGGATGTACTATTAAAGTTTTTTCTTTTTTCCCGTCCCTGATCTTGACATTGTAGCATCTTCCGATCTTGCCGTCTATTGTGCCTGTCTTTCCGTGGAACCTGTGATGATACATGCCGCCCTGGTACGCACTGTCGAAATTCAAGACAACCTTGTTTCCATTCTTAAAGGCCTGCAAAAAGCGTTTTAAGCTTAATTTACCCTTAAATTTGCGTTTTTTCTTGAATTTGTACCTTGTTTTTCTCCTATATCCGCCAATTCGCGTTACCATGGTAATCTACTAGAATTTTGCACTGATTTTTAAAGGTTTCGGTGGAACATAAAGTTTAGTAAAGAGATTATGATAAAATTTATATTAAAGCGGTTGATTGCTTATATATGGCGCTTGACAGATTGACAATCATTGCCCAGAGATTCTATACGATTAAGGATTATAA
>WJKV01000128.1 GCA_014728875.1 Candidatus Woesearchaeota archaeon
CCTCCATTGGTTTCTTGACCCCTGCATATCTCATCAGGCTGTTCAGGATCTTTCTTGTGCTGAATCTCACAATTACATCCAGACCTAGCTCTTCAAAAACAGCCTGAGCAATCGCAATGCATTCTGCATCTGCGAGCATCGATCTTGTTCCTACAACGTCAACATCGCACTGCCAGAACTCTCTCATCCTTCCTGCTTTTATGGGTCCGTCCCTGAAAACCCTGCCAATCTGATAGCGCTTGAAAGGCATCTTCAAAGTCTTGTTCATGCCGACGAAACGGCAGAAAGGAACAGTAAGATCATATCTTAATCCAAGCTCTCTTCCTCCCTGATCCTTGAAATTAAAGGTTTCCTTAAGTATTTCTTCTCCTCCGGCATATTTGGAAGCAAGCACATTGAACCTCTCAATACAGGGAGTCTCCAACGGCGAATAACCGAACAGCTCAAAAATCCTTTTTAGTTTGTCAACTATCTCCTGCTTCAGGATCTTCTTTTCCGGCGGAACGTCTTTTGTGCCTCGTCCCAGCATCAAGCCTTTTTCTTCTTTTGCCATTTTCTAATTTTGAACAATTATTAGTATATATTTGTTTTGTTTGGAATTGGATAAAGGGTGCAAAGCGGGAATCGAACCCGCCAAACTTTTACAAAGTTTGATCAAAGGTGAGCGGATCCAAGACAAGCTTGGATCCACTGAAAGGGTGCAAAGCGGGAATCGAACCCGCTCCTGGAGATCCACAGTCTCCCATGCTGCCGTTACACCACATGCACCATGAAATTATTTATAGTTCGCACTATTCAAAAATTTAATTTTTTATTTTCAAATGTTCGGTTTTTATCGACGGTAAAATTAGTTTTTATTTTGAAATTTGCCGTCTATAATTGTCTGGTTTTAGAATATACGCTAGCAACAGCTAGCTATGAAATCTGTTAGCAAGAATCAAAGAGTTGCAACTAGATAAAACAAGATCCTGTTCCTGTTCCTTGATTTGTGTTTGTTTTATCATCTTAATTCACTGCGATATTCTATATCCGGGCGGTATTTAAAGCTTATGTTTTGGAAAGATTTATATTATAATGTAGTTTCCTCAAGAACCGAAGTGGTGAGGATACAAAAAAGAGGAGCAGTAGTGATACTTTTTCTGATAGTGTTATTTCTGTTAAGCATGTCAATAAGCTCTGCGCTGTCTACAACCACTACTTTCTATGTGCAAAGAGGTGACAGCGAATTCATAAAGTTCGGTGGTAAGACATATACTTTCAGCCTGAAATACCTGAACAAGGATTTTGCTTATTTCAATCTCGATGGAATCCGCGACAGCATTGATCTGAAAGAGACCAAAACCTATAAACTGAAAGAGGATGATTACAAGACAAAAGTATCGTTCTTGTCGCAAAGAAGGGCAGAGGGCGGGCCTAGAGGAAGGTTTTCAATCGAAAGAGAATATACTTTGCAATATGGCAGCGGGATAACGCATTCAATCGATCATGAGAATGCGCCCCAGAGAATCATAGACGAGCTGCGGACAGGAGAAACAGCGGTCTACAGGGCAGGGCCTTATTTCTATAAGATAGATGTATTGTATGCAGACAGCCAATATGTTGCAGTCAATGTGAACAGGGAGTTCGATATTGCAAAAAAGAGCGAAGATAAGTTCTATGGAAGGAACAAAGGGCTATTAAGGTTCCGGGTGATGGAAGTCAGGAAACGCAATATCGGGCATGAAGTGACAGTAGAGCTTTATAATGAAAACTATCAGATCGAAAAGAAAAGAAGCTATATCATTGAAAGATGATTTTCAGTTTAAACCAGATTCATTTATAAACGACAGGATAATATTTAAATAGGAGTTTTCTATATTGTTAATTGAAAACGCGGTTTTCAAAACTATACTAAAAAAACAGAGGTGATCTTAAATGACCAAGATAGGACATTACGCGTTTCTATTGGGTGTAATCCTGGCAATTATAGTAGGATTCTTTCCAGACATAGTGGCGTATTCTGCATTGATTCTGGTAATCCTTGGCTTGATTGTAGGATTCCTGAACGTAACAGCCAAAGAGACACACGGCTTCTTGGTTGCTTCAATCGCGCTAATGGTGGCAGGAGGAGCAGGACTGGGAGTTATCGGCTGGGGCATCGGCGGATACCTGGTAAGCATCCTGACAAATATAGTAATATTTGTGGCACCAGCAGCAATTGTCGTAGCTCTGAAAACAATAATTGCTTTGGCTGAAGAATAAGCAAATTATTTTTTCTTTTTATTTTTCTCATTCATTTGTTCTATTGAGTTATCTATTACATTTATATAGGCATCAAGACCTTAAACCATAACTTTTATAAATTGCTTGCAATAGCGATAGATAACAAAAGAAGAAGGAGGGGTATTTATAAGATGGCTAAGGATGTACAACCTATTTTTATATTGCCGGAAGGCAGCACTAGAACAACAGGCAGGGACGCTCAAAGGAATAATATCATGGCAGCCAAATTAGTGGCTGAAACAGTGAGAACGACTCTTGGTCCGAGAGGCATGGACAAGATGGTGGTTGATTCTTTAGGGGATGTTGTAATAACAAATGACGGAGTCACGATTCTTGAAGAGATGAATATCGAACATCCCAGCGCAAAGATGGTCGTCGAGATCGCTAAGACACAGGATGATGAGGTAGGGGACGGAACCACAACTGCAGTGGTTCTTGCAGGCGAACTGCTGAAGAACGCAGAAAAACTGCTTGAACAGAACATACACCCCACGATTGTTGCAAAAGGCTATCAGATCGCAGCTGAAAAAGCACAGGAAATCCTGCAGGAAATAGGAGAGCCGATATCTGAACAGGACAAAGAAATCCTGATGAAGGTTGCGATGACTGCCATGGTGGGCAAAAGTGCAGAAGTTGCAAAAGAAAAACTTGCAATACTTGCAGTTGATGCTGTCACCCAGATTGTTGACGAAGAAAACAATATTTCCATTGATAATATAAAGATCGAAAAGAAAGTGGGGGAGAGTGTAGAGAACACTGTCCTGATAAAAGGCATACTTCTGGACAAAGAAAAAGTGCATTATGCAATGCCGAGAAAAGTTCAGGATGCAAAGATTATGCTATTGAACAGCGCTCTTGAAGCGAGAGAAACAGAAACTGATGCAAAAATCCAGATCACCGACCCTAATCAGATGCAGGCCTTCCTTGAACAGGAAGAAAGGATGCTGAAAAAGCTTGCAGATGATGTAATACAGACAGGCGCCAATGTCGTATTCTGCCAGAAAGGCATAGATGACATGGTCCAGCACTATCTTGCGAAAGCAGGCATATTTGCTGCAAGAAGAGTGAAGAAAAGCGACATGGAAAAACTATCAAAAGCGACAAATGCAAAACTTTTGACAACCTTGAAAGGAGTGAGCGAAGCAGATCTTGGCAGTGCCGGTTCAGTGCATGAAGAAAGAATAGGCGACGAAGAAATGATTTATGTTGAGGACTGCCAGAACCCTAAAGCTGTGACCATCCTTGTCAGAGGCGGAACAGAGCATGTTGTCGCTGAAGTGAAGAGGGCTATCGATGATGCAGTAGGCGGAGTTGTTGCTGCATTGAGAGACAGAAAAATAGTGGGCGGCGCAGGCGCGCCTGAGATCGCACTCAACAAGAAATTAAGGGGATTTGCAAACAGCCTGAGCGGCAGGGAGCAGCTTGCAGTGAATGCTTTTGCAGACAGCCTGGAGATAATTCCAAAGACTCTTGCAGAGAACGCAGGCATAGATCCTATAGATGTGCTTACTGAGCTGAAGAGCATGCACGACAACGGCAATAAATGGGCCGGGGTTAATGTATTTACAGGCAAAGCAATGGACAGCCTTTCAGAAGGCGTTGTCGAGCCGTTGAAGATAAAGACACAGGCCATCAAGAGCGCATCAGAAGTTGCAGTTATGATCCTAAGGATTGACGACGTGATCGCGGGCAGCAAAGCAGGCGGCGCAGAAATGCAAGGCCCTGGACAGGGGGGCGGCATGCCCGGCATGGGGGGAATGCCTCCTGGAATGATGTGATTTTTTAGTTTTTTTTAGTTAATTTTATATATTCAAATTCTGGTTTTGAAGATGATGGCAACCATAAGTCTGTGCATGATTGCAAAAAATGAGGAAGGCTTTATTGAGCACTGTCTTTCTTCTGCTAAAAAATATGTTGATGAGATTGTTGTTGTAGATACTGGAAGCAAAGACAATACAGTGAAGATTGCAAAGGACAACGGCGCGAAAGTCTTCCACAGGAAATGGGTGAATGATTTCAGCGCGTCAAAAAATGAAGCTATAAAGCAGGCGAGGAGCGGCTGGATAATCGTTCTTGACGCTGACGAATACATAACAGAAAAGGACTGGAAGATCATCAAAAAGCTGATCGCTGACGCAGACAAGACATTGGGCAAGGGAAAAAAGGAAGTTGTCGCATTCATCCTTGACCAGATCAATTATACTGACAATAAAGATTTTCTAGGATGGCGGAGCGTAAGTCCGGAAAATAAATTGGCTCAAGGCGCAATAGGCTATTTTCCGAATCCATTAGTGAGATTGTTCAGGAATGGAAAAGGATACAAATTCAGGTATAAGATTCATGAGACAATATTTGATTCCATTGCAGCCAAAGGAGGAAGAATAATCAGGACAAACATACCTATCCATCATTATCAGTTCAAGAAAAGCAAAGAATTCGACAAGGAAAAGATAAAGAAGTACAGCGAACTGATGAAGGAACAGCTGAAACTTACTCCTAA
>WJKV01000129.1 GCA_014728875.1 Candidatus Woesearchaeota archaeon
GCTTCACAGTCCAATAAGCATTCTTTTGCATTTATGCATTCCTTTGCATATTTTTCTATCTCAGGGAATGCCGCAGTCACATTCTCCAGCCTTCTTGTGAATAATTTAATCTCATCGCCCTTCTTGTGTATCTGCAGCCTGAAACCGTCGAACTTTGGTTCTACTGCAGAAGGCCTGCCCACCCTGTCCATCGCAGCAGCAATAGTGTCTTCTTTAGGTCCGAGCATTACTTTTATCGGGATCCCCAGCTGAAATTCTGTTTTCTCTAATCCCGATATGCCTTTTGTTTTCGCAAGGACTGCCACACGCCCGAGATCATTCAACAAAGCGTTCGCATTATCGACAGCTTTAACGTATTCTTTGTATTTTTCATTATAGCTTGCCTTGTGTTTTTTGCTGTCATATTCCAAATCCGCTTCGTCTGCAAAAAAGGCCCAGACGATTGCATCCCTGATGCTTCCTTCGCCGACCCCGAGCCGCAATTCTTCTAGAGTGGTTTTCACTATGTATTTTGCTTCCAGAGGATTCGCCATCCCGAGAAGTTCTGCTATCAGCTTTTGTTTTCTGTCGACGCTTCCTTCCCCGCCCATTTCAACCAGTTTTCTCAGGTTCTCAAATACCTTCTTCACTGTCAGTCCTGCGCTGGCAAACAATGTCTCCTGCGTTTTTCTCTTTATCAATTCTTCTGCGACCAGGCCAAGATCTCCTTTCTTTCTCCATTCATCCACAACAATATTCTTGGCTATTCCTGTCGCAATCGTAACTGCCTTGATTACTGTCTGGGATGCAACACCTATCTTTCTTTCGTCAGAAGCAGGAAACAGTCTTCCCTGCAGCAGAGCAATGATCATGCCCAGATCTTCTGCAGGAGTTTTCTGGAACAGATCTGCTATGTGTTTTGTTATCTCCAGCCGTTTGGAAGTCTTTTCAATTTCCTCATAAACCTGCACTAATTTCTCATATTTCATAGCCAAAAACAAACATTTTAGCTTATTTAAAACTTTCTTTTCAGCTTTTCAAAAAGTTTATATAGAACACGACAATAGCTATAAGACGGGGTGCGAGAATGGGTTTATTCGACAACATGCTGAAGGACAATGAATCTTTGTTCATGAATGAGATTGCATTAGATTATGATTTCATGCCGAAGATTCTGAAATTCAGGGAGAATGAACAGCAGAGGATAGCAGAGTGCATCAGGCCTTTGTTCCAGAAAAGGAACGGCAGCAATATGATAGTGCATGGCGCTCCTGGAATTGGAAAGACAGTCGCAGCAAAAAAAGTCCTTGAAAATCTAGAAGAAGAGACTGACGACATAATCCCCATATACATCAACTGCTGGCAGAACAACAGCACCTATAAGATAATTCTTGAGATGTGCGAAAAATTAAACTATAAGCTGACCATGAACAAGAATACTGTAGAACTGATGAAGATAGTTGTCGGCCTCTTGAACAAAAAGACAAGTGTTCTTGTCTTCGACGAGATAGACAAGGCAGACGATCTGGATTTTCTTTATACTTTCTTGGAGCAGCTGTACAGGAAATCCATCATACTCATTACAAACTACAAGACGCATGTCCTGAAGATGGACGACAGGATCAAATCAAGACTCACCCCGGAAACATTGGAATTCAAGCCATACAACAGTGAAGAGATTAACGGCATATTAAGACAGAGGCTGGAATGGGCTTTTGTAAACAGTGTATGGGACGAGGAAGCATTCCAGCTGGTCGCTGCAAAAACACTGGAGTTTGAGGACATGAGAAAAGGTCTTTACCTGCTTAAAGAGAGCGGCAATGCAGCAGAGACAAAGAGCAGCAGGAAGATAACAATGGAGCATGTGAAGAAAGCTATTGAAAAGCTTGAATCATTCAGCAAGACAGATCTTTCACAATTGTCAGACAATGAGAAAAAGATCCTCGAGCTGATAAAACAGAATCCGAACTGCAGGATGGGGGATCTTTACAAACAGGTCCAGGAAAAAACAAAAGATTCCATCAGCTACAAGACCTTCCAGAGGACAGTGGAAAAGCTTGCAAAACTGAAACTGATCACAGCGAAAAAGATAACAGGCGGTGCAGAAGGCAGCACTAAGATACTGAATCCGAAAGAAAAAAAATTGACTGAATTCTAGAATTATAATGTATATAATAACAGTTCCAATTTATTTTAATAATTAATTTATTTTGATAATTTTAAAGAATTATTCATTTCCTGGGAATGTATCTGTGCACATCAGGCATTGTCTTTCCATAATCTACTGTGAACACAGGATACACATCCCATTTCTTGCTCTTGACATTGTACTCTACATACATGTCAAGAGGGAACTTTCTCAGCCCTGGAATGACCCCCAGTGGAGAGAACTGTCCTCCCACTGCAACTCCGTCCGCACCGTTGCTGCTCACAAAGAATGCAGGATTCATGCCCCTGACCATGCCTTCTACTCCTTCATTTCCCTGCAGGTTAAAGATGTTTGCAGGATACAATACCACGCCGATTTCCTGATCTCTTTTTACACTGTCTCTTCCCCTTAATCGCATGGTCGCGTATATTGTCCTGTTCCTGTTCGGAATTATCCCTGTCATCTCCATGAATCTCAATGCCTTGTTTGTTGCTTCTTTGGCACCCTTTGTCTCTGCATCGACAAACGAAACATCGAACTTGCCGCCTATCTTTCTATTGAAATCTATACCATAGGTCACTGCCGTATTGTCGTTTACCTGTATCCTTACAATCCTTGCGCCCAGCCTAGGATCCTCTGCACCATGGAACCTGTAACCCACTTCCCTGATGTCTGTACTGTCTCTTCTCGAGGTGACAGAAGAAACTGCAATCCTGCCCCTTCCGTCTTTCTTGTCCTCTTCGTCCAGATATTCTTCCCAGTCCTGCGATACCTGCAATGAAAGATCATGGTTTTCTGACTTTGACTTTTCATTTGACAGGTCCAAAGTCATTGTATAGAAAGGCCTTCCTTTGAAATCCACCCCTCCCTGCAAAGCAAGAGCAAGTCTTCCATTAGGCAGCACATAACCGTAATTCGCACCGCCGAAGCCTCTTCTGCTTCCTGCACCCAAGAATAGGCCGTTGAACCTTCCCTGCCTGTGGACTGCGCTGTTTTCCTTGTCTGCTTCTTCCTGCATCAGCTCTATCTCGAGATTCCGCGCAACAGCATTAACTCTCTGCATCTGTCCGGGCGCGAGAGGAAATTCTTCTGTCACTGTATCGTATTCAGCTGCTCCGAACGGTTCAACAACATATTTCTGCAGCAGCCCTGGCTCTTCTCTCGTATAGAATCTGATCCGCACAAGATCCTGCATCCCAAACGATATCTGCGTTATCTCGCCATTTGAAGAATCCTTGTCCAGCAAAGCAGGATCTATGCCCAGGATCCTTGCAAAAGCAGGATGCTGTCTTAGATAATCAGCAGGCAGGTCCAAGGAACCATTGGATACTACCTGCGGGCTTCGCAATAAAAGCAGATGTTCTCTGTGCACAGGCGGGATTGTTTTTTCTTTAATCAATTGCTCAAGCTTCTCTCTTGTTATTTCATACTGCCTGTTTTCTCCGTCTGAAAAATTAACATTCAAATTGATTCTTCTTCTTACAATGACTGCATCATCAACATCTGCAATCTCTCCATTTGAATGCTCGCCGTCGATATAGGCAGTTTTGATGTTCAGACCCCTTTCACCGAGCAGTCTCGGAAAGCTTCTTACTTCATTGCTGCTGAACCTGAAGAATTCTGTCAGTCTTGCTCTTTCTTCCAATAACTTCCTTTGCGCAGCTGCACTTTCTCTTGTTTCTTCGGTCTTCTCGTCCAATTCTGTCATCAATCTTTGTATTGTTGTATCTGCACCTGCATATCCGTACAATCTTGCCTGCCTGTAATGCAGTAAAGCTCTTGAAACATCATCCTTTCTTTCAAATTCAGTTCCAAGACTGTAATTGATCTCTGCTCTTCTTTCTCTTGAAAGGTCAGGATTCTGCAATGCTCGAAGTGCTTCATTTATTTTCCTTGTATTATCTACAGCATCACCAAATGCAGCTCCTGGAAACCTGAAACCTGCAGAGATAAGATAGCTTACTCCAAGGCCTTTGAGGCCGTCAAGTCCTTTAGCTGCTACATGCGTCGCTATACTTATGGGCTCTCTTGCGCTTCTCCAATCAGCCGTATTGTCATCTATCCCGAAGACATAACCGACCCGTCTCCAGAAAAGATTCTCTCTTGCATCATCAAAACTGCCGTAAGGATTGTATTTCCTGTCATTCAATAACCTGTATGCGTGCCTAGCATAACTGCTCTTCAGCTCGCTGTCAGCAGATACCATCTCCTCTAAGGTCTCGACAAAAGCTTCCTGATCCCTCATGATGAAATAAGCATTCGCCATCGCACCCAGGACAGGCATCCTGTGCCCGCTGTCAGGATATCTCTGCAGAAACTGCCTGCTCGCCTCAAGCAATTCCTTTCCTTTCCTGTCAGTGATGTGCAGCATCAATACTCTCTGATAATCTGATTTCTCTTTTTCGCTCGCAAACTGCACAACATGTTCTGCAGTCTTTTTTATGTTGGCATCGTTTTCAACAAACCTCTTCTTCTTCTGCACTATATCTTCCAACAAGCTCCTTGCATCGCTTTCCCAGCTGCTGTCTTCCAATAAGGTGAATGCCTGTCTTGTATATCTAAGCGCAGATTCATAACCGGTCCTTGTATTATGCTTCATATTCCTTCTCGCATCCTGCAGCAGCAGGAGACCGTCATATACATTCTGCTTTTTCTTCAGATAGCTTATCCTGCTTCTGATGCTGTCTGCATTCTCATTGCCTGGATTCGCAGCAATGAACTCCTGAAGTTTCCGCAGCTCTTTCATCTCCCTGGGAGTTATCCTGTACCATTCAGCGTCAAATATCTTGAATGCGAAATCTGTCACAGCATCGACGCCTGCAGTGATCCAGGTTCCTTCGACAATATTCCGGAGGCTGGCCTGTTTCAGGAAACTGTTGCACAAGTCTGCTGCACTCTGCAGTCTGTGCTCTTTCTTCAGCAGAGAAGCTTCATTATACTGGTCATTTGACAGCAGATGCAAGATTCTCTGCCTCAATGCAGGATCTATCCTGTAATTATACTCCTTGCCGTCGCTGTCTGTCCAGCCTCCCTGCGAAGTGCTCACAGAAGGAATGAGCCAGTCAAGGCAGACGTCTTCAAGCCACTCTGTCTTGTCAAATATTCCTCTCAAAGCTCCTATCTTTTTTTTCCGGCTCTGTTCAGTCACTGCAAGCATGTATCTTGCATAGGCAGTATATCCTGTCTCTTCAAGACTATTGTCAATCAGTTCCTTGTCCTTTCTCTTGAACCATTCATAGTCCTCTTCCAGGCCTTTCCTGTCATTCGTTATTATATTTATGTAGTTCTGATAGATCCTCATGTAGATTTCACAGTTAGTGACATCGTGCTGTACTCTTTTCTTCAGTTCAGGGTTCAGATCAGCGGTCTCCAGCAACTGTTCAAGATGCGCCTTTCTAAGGTCCAGCGCCCTGACGCTGCTTGCCTGTGCATACTGCGCATTCTGTCTAAACAAAGTTGCAAATCTTGCATTCTTGCTCTTGTCTGCTGCAGAAACATCAGCGTCGATCGCAGCCTGTATCCTCTGCCGCAAAGGCTGTCCTCTGGCAATCTCTCCCAGCTGCCTGCCCTGCAGATGCGCTTTGTATTTTTCTATTATCCTGTCCAGACCGCCTCCTTCTTCTATGTCTAATGCTTCCTCTACATGATCCAGATGCTGTTCAATAGCAGCATAATCCCTGGCAGAAAGATAATCCCTTCTTATTTCAGAAAAAGGACTGTATTGGCGCCTTTTCTTTTTCTCTTGCTTCCTGGCAGAAACAGATATCGCATAAGGCTCTTTTTTCTTTTTCTTTTTTATCTTAATTACATCTTCTTTATTGATGTCGTTTTTTGCTTTCTTATCCTTCTTTTCATTTATTCTTACTCTTCTGTCTCTTTCTTCTTTTACTCTTTCTACTTCTTCTTTTACTTCTTCTTTTACTTTTTCTTTTTCTTCCTTTTTTTTCCTTTTTCTTTTCGGGATAATTATCGGTTCTTTTCTTCCCTCAATAAAAATGATGTGGTTGTTTTGATCTTCTGAAACC
>WJKV01000130.1 GCA_014728875.1 Candidatus Woesearchaeota archaeon
CCCGGAATCAAGGACCTTTCCGTTCAGCTGGTCCTTCTGTATCCTGTCAAGAAAAAGCTTCTTGTGCATGGATGTCCCGCTTATTTTCAAGATGGGCCTGTAGCTCGTCGGCACCAGCTTGTAGAGCAGGCCTGTCTCTTCTGAAAGGAACTGCGTCTTGTGCAATTTTCCGTCTATCAGGACATAACAGCTGGCATCCTTCTTTTTTATCTTGGGCAGTTCGACAAGCTTTCCCCTGCAAAAGAAACCGTCTTTTCCCAGCCTGACTTTTGTCCTGCTCAGTCCCAGATCGAGAGAAACCTCTAATTCTGCCTGATTTTTCTTTATCGCCTTGATTATCTTCCTTAACTCATTCGAGCTCAATATGGGTTTCATAAAACAAGAAAGAAAGAAAAAGTATAAAAAAGTTAGCCTTGCGGCATCTGCATGTCGCCGTACTGCTCCTGCATCTGTTTTGCGAGCTCCTGCGCCTGCCTCATCATCTCTGTCATATCCTCGAACTGCACGTCAGTAGGCACTGCAAATCTTTCCTCGCCAAAGGCAGCAGGACTGCATCTTACATTCGCTGCCTGGGCCTTCAATGCCTCGACACCCATAGGTTCTGCAGTTTCCGGCATGTTCTCTTTCATCTCTTTATCGAACTTCATCTTGAACCCTTCTTTTGTCTCAGGATTCCAGCTGTACATCATATCTCCTTTGATCAAGGCTTCAGCGTTTCCCTGCATTGTTGTTGTTGTGGTCCTTATCCGTTCCTCGCCTTTTATGTAAGAGACAGACTTCACACCTTCCATTTCATACTCGCATTTGTAAGGCACATTAAGCATGAAGGCTTTTGCCATGTCTTTTACCAGGCTCGCTGTTGTCTCGCCGGCTTCTTCTCCTGTTTCTATTATTTCCTCGCCTGCTTCTTCTGCCATCTCTTTCGTTTCCTCGCCTGCTTCTTTCACTGCCTTCTCACCGCCGCACGCGCTCAACATTAGCAGAGAAAAGACAAGCATTACAAACAATAATTTTTTCATGAAAAACACCTCCTTAGAAGAGGATGGACTCTCTGCCCTTAATAAACTTTTCTCCTATCATCGAAGGGTTATTACTTCTTTTAAATACTAACAATTCTTTATATACCTATATTTGAATCTGATTCTTACATGGCTGAATTAAAGAAAGTACTCTCGTTCAGAGCGATTCTATTGATAACTGTGAACTCCATCATGGGCACAGGCATATTTTTTCTTCCGGCAGTGGGCGCGAGAGAAGGCGGTCCTGCAAGCATACTTGCGTGGATTGCCTTGTCATTATTGAGCATCTATATTGCGATGTGTTTCGGCGAACTCTCGTCGATGTTCCCGAAAGCAGGCGGGGTCTATGAATTCTGCAAGCACGCTTACGGCAGGTTCTTTTCATTCATAATAGGATGGACAACATTCATCGCAGGCAATGTGACGATCGCAATGCTCATTGTGGGCGCAATACAGTATCTTCTTCCTGTGAAAGCGCCGCTGCTCACGATACCCATCTGCCTGGTATTTGTGGTCATTTTCAACTATATTGCATTCAGGGGCATGAAGATGAGCGCAGTCATGCTGATTGCATTCGCATTCATAACCCTGATTGCAATCCTTGGTCTTGCGATCCCCGGCCTGTTTAGGATGGACCCTGCAAACTTCACTCCGTTCTTTGTGTTCCCTGCGACAAGCATCTTTGTCACCATCTTCCTGATCAGCGAGACATTCTTCGGCTGGGAGACTGCAACTTTCCTTGCAGAAGAGACAAAAGACGGCGCAAAAGTCATGCCAAAAGCCCTGATCTGGGGCACTGTAATCATCGCAGGAATCTGCATGGTAAGCGTAATTGCATCCTTGGGCGTCATCAATTGGGAGACCTTCGGGCAGAGTGCCGCGCCATTGGCTGACCTTGCAATGTTCCATTTCGGAAGCAAAGGCGCATACATCTTCACTTTGATAACATATCTTGCAATCATCGGAAGCGTCGCTGCCTGGATCGTCAGCGAGCCGAGACTGATACTTGCGATGGCAAAAGACAAATTATTCCTGAAACAGTTCGCAGCCATACATCCTAAATACAGCACGCCGTACAAGGCAATAATATTCCAGACCTGCCTCACGATAATTCTTGTTGTTGTCGGCGCAGGAAGCTACGAGATGCTGCTGAAGATTCTTGTTCCTCTTGTTCTTTTCATGTACGCGATGGTGATGGTCAGTGTTCCTGTTCTCAGATACAGAAAGCCCGACCTGAAAAGGCATTACAAGGTTCCTCTCGGAAAGATAGGCCCGTATATTATTGCAGGGATCCTGGTCAGCCTGATATTCTACTGGATGTTCATGACAGAAGGAGCGTTCTCATTACTAAGGCTGGCGTTCAGTTTTGTCTTGCTGGGCATACCTGTCTATCTGTTGCTTGAACTATATTACAATCCGAGAGCCATAGAGGTTGTTAATGACCTGCTTGCATATTTCGCTCTTCTTTTTGAGAACTGGCTCATCCCGAAAAGTCTGAGGAAAAGAATCATAACATTATTGGGCCATGTCAAGGGAAAGACAGTCCTTGAGCTCGGCTGCACAGTAGGCACATTGACAAGAGAGCTCGCAAAAGAAGTAGGCAAAGACGGCAGGGTTATCGCGACTGACATCTCCCTGAGAAACATAAAGATAGCAAAGAACAGGATGAAGAAATTTCCGCACGTAAAGGTCATGCACCACAGGGATCCTAACAATCTGCATCCAGAAATCCCAAAGATAAATGCAGTCGTTGCAGTAGGAAGCCTTGGCTACACAGAAAAAATAAGCAGTCTTCTGCAGCAATTGAACAAGAAGATGGGCACCGGCGAGAAACTCTGCTTCCTGGAGTTCGACCGCTTCTTCAGGGTCATCCCTAACATACCATGGCTCACAAAAGACGAGAGCATAAAGA
>WJKV01000131.1 GCA_014728875.1 Candidatus Woesearchaeota archaeon
GACATGAGAGAAGTGCTTGAAGCTGCAAAAAAGAAATTCGAAGATCTTACTGAAGAAGACAAGAAATTGTTAAGGGACACTTTCAAGACTTTCGAAGTGGTCGACGGCGAAGAAAGAGCAGTCGAAATAGAGCCTACGCCTGAGAATCTCGGACCGATGCGGGGCGCAGCATATGCTGCACAGTTCATGGCAATGGGCGACATATACGGACAGGGCACGTACGGCCACGGCGAGAATTATTTATTGAGCATTTCTAATCTCAGGGAGGAATTCAGTACAGATAAGGAAACCCTGGATGATTTGGTCGACAAAGGAGTGCCTTTGGAGAAAGCCCTGCAGACAGAACACGACACTTTAAAGGGTCTGGTGGCGCCTTCTGTTATAGAGCAGATAGGCGGCAAGAGCCACGGCTTCTTTAAGTTCCTTTTGAACGAGATCCCGGATGTCCCTCCTAGCGGCAGACTGAAAAAACTCGATTATCTGCGGGGCTACATCGATCCTGTGCTTCTCGAGAATGCTCTAATCAACAGGAAAGCGATCGAAGCCATCACAGAGTTCAACAAGAGACTGAACATAGAAGGTGAAAAGCAAAGACTGTCGCCTGAAGATGTCGAGCGTTTGACAGTCGTAGCCATCGCAGAGATCACAAGAAGATCCTCATTCAAGCCAGGATTCCAGAATCCTGAGCTGGTCCCTGATTCACAGGACGCGCTTGCCCTTAATGTTAATGATGTTGTTGATTATCTTTTCAGTTACTATGAGACAGAGATCCTCAATATCCCAGAGGAAGACGTCAATGCAATGAGCCATATTGTGCGGCGTCTTATGGCGATGGAGGAAGGCCTGCCGGAGACAAAAGTACCTTTAGAAACCACAATAAATCACATAAAAGAGATAACCGAAACAACAGAGCCTGCCAGGGGCGAGCAAGCGAACGCATACTTGAATGTTGAATATCCTGGCACCAAACCTGAATTTGAGGGCGAAACTGTCGTCATCAAAGAGACTTCTTCAAGATACTGGCTGCCTAAAGATGCAGAAGGCAATGTGCTGCCTGACGAGATGATAACGCAGGAACAGAAAGAAAGGGCGCAGCAGCAGTCCATCGATTCCTTGACAAGAGAAAGCAGAATCGCCCGCCAGGTTACATACCAGCTTTACGATCCTTCTGTCAGGCCTGACATCCCTGTCCCAGAGAAAGGCGGAATCCCAAGATGGCTCGATTTCATGGACATGCGCGATGTCAATGGAAAGGCCTACATGGTGATAGAACAGATCCCCGGCGCAACGCCTCTGCTCGACTACTTGACTGCAGGAAACAAGGTAACTCCTGAGGCGTTTGAAAGTCTTAAACTGACAATACAAAGACTGCACGCATTAGGTTATGCCCATACAGACATGCATCTTGATAACATTGTCGTCGACCAGGACGGCAATCTCTGGCTGATAGATCTTGGACTTGCGATGGGCATTGAAAATTTCATTGAAGAAGGCATGACAATAGAAGAAATCAAAGAAGCAGAAGAAAGATTCTGGCAGACAGCAAAAGAACAGGATCTCAAAGGCCCTATCGAACAGCCGCAGGAAAATAACCTGCTCAGGGTTGAAGAAGTTATAACCATGCTCAATGCATGGACAGAAAGGCCTGTCACCATGACAGACATGGAGAAAAAATTACAGCAGAATAAAGATTCCTCGATTGTAAAGGCGCTTGAAGAGTTCGCAGACAGCAGACGAACCCTGGCTTCCATCCTATTGTCAAGTTCTGAAAACAAAGACCTGAAAGACGAAGCATTGAGTTTGGGCAATACATTATTCTCTTTCAGGAACAGGCCTGCGGATGCAACAGGAGGCGACATCTCCTATACGCACAGGATCTCTGATAATGAGGTCTTGATAATACACGGCGATGCGACCGACCACGGCTTCAACGGCGCAGTCAGCAAAGCTATAATAAACCGTCTCTTGCCTGAGATTCTGAGAGAGACGAACGATCCCGCCCAGATACTTCAAAGGTTGACCGATGAACTCAGCCAGATTTCAAGAGAAATAACAGCAAGAACTCCTTTCATTTGGGGGGCATTGTCTGTCACAAGATTGGATACAGAAACAGGAGAAGGAACAGTTGCAACAGCAGGCCAGGATGTAGCAATCATCAATTTCGAACAAGAAGAATATGAACTTTCAAGAGTCTCGGATAAAATAGAATCAGAATATCGTGCAGGCCTCGGCGCGATAAGAAAAGCTAGATATAAAGAGATTCCTATAAAACTTAATGAAAATGAGTTCCTGGCCTCGGTGAGCGACGGCGTATGGGAGCAAAAGGATTCACAAGGAATAAGATACGGCAGGGAAACCCTGGAAGGACGGCTGCTTGACATGGCAGAGGCTGAAAAGACTCCTTCTGAGATACAGAAAGGAATTATTAACGATGCATTAAGAGATGTTTTAGACAACAAAGTAGAACAGGAAGACGATGCTTCTGTTGTGGTTGCAGGAAGAAAACCTGCATCAACAAGGATCCTTGCAAGTGTTCCTAATGTTATTTTGGATAGCACTGACACTCTTGTGGAGCAGATCCAGCAATTTTATGATGAAAAAGTAAACACAATAAGATCTGCGCTTGTAGAGCTGAATGTGGGCATGCCTGACAAGAACGCAGAAAGAATTGCCAGGATGGACAAATTATGCAATCAATGTCCGGTGGATAGCAGCGCAGCAAGGGCCCGGCGCATAAAGCTGATAAAAGAAGCAGCAGACAATTACAATATTAAACTGACAGCCGACCAGATCAAGTTCCTGGTGACCGCGTTAAGTACAAAGAGCACGCAGTATATCGAGGATGCTGTCTCAATCATAGGACACATAACAGCTGACGGATTTGTAGAAGAGTCAATCACAAATGATGAGGTCAAACAGCTGGAATTCCTGCAGAGCCTGATAGATTCCTACAAAAAGACAGGAGATACAAGATTCCTGAAGACCGCAGAACAGCTCGAATCCATCTCAGGAAGACTTCTTCAGAAGATAAGAACGCAGTCAAGACTGGCTGAAAACATTTATGAACCAGAGGCTTTAAGGAAATATGAAGCAGAAGAGCCCGGCTTCTTGAGGCGCTTGCTGAACAGGATAACTTTCAGATGGAGGTATAAAGACAAAATAATAGAGAATCCTGTTGCAGAGATCTCCAGGGATGTAAAAGACGCTCTTAGAAGCAATTTCTATGAATACTTAAAAAAGACAGACGAGCAATTGAAACAGCTGGAAGACAAAGCCCAGAGAAAGAAGAGGAAAAAACAATTAAGAGCAGAAGCTTCTCTTGTCGCAGACGAGATTGCAAAATTCAATCTTCAGAATCTGAGAGACCAGCTGGGAGGAAGAACAGTAAGAAACATAGAATTTGATCCATATAATGAGCAGATCGCTGTTGTGACCGAAGATTCTGTTATTCAGATGGATGCGATTTTGCCCAAAGACATTGCAGCAGAAAACATGCTGACGCATTTGAGGAACATAGGAATCTCAGAGTCAGAAATAAAATCAATTAACAGGGACTTGAAGACGCTGAACAGAAGGACATTGAATCAGAAATTGGCACATCTGAACAAGGCAGTATTCTTTATTGAAAACATCTGGAGAAGCCTTGAAGTGCTGCAGACAGAAACAAATGCAAAGGAAAGAAGACAGATCATAGATTCAGTAGAAAAAGATTTCACAGATCTGCAGAGGACACTGAAGAGGATGCCTCTGCTCAGGAGAGTATTGGGCGACCATCTCAGGAATACAGGAATAAGCTTCACAACAATAGGCGAACTGAGCGAGACCGCGCCGGAACCTGCAATTGTTGTCTCTGCGACCACAACCAGCAATGTTCAGGAAATCCACAAAAAGACAAAAGACAGGACTGCAGACGCTCAGGCCGACCTTATCCAGGCCAGAACAAACCTGGCAAGATCAGCTGCAAAAACTGTTGCAGAAAACGCCCAGGATCTTTGCTCTGCATGTCCTGCCGACAAGAAAGAGACAATAAATAACATTTATCTTCCTGTCTTCGATACTTATTTTGCTACAGAGATAAAGGATCCTGCAGAACGGCCTTCAAGACAACAGATGTTTGCGCTTGCAGAGGCGTTGTACGGCCTGCACACGACCAATTACTGGATTCCTGTTGAGATCGTTGCAAAATCCATACAGGACAGGAAAATAACTCCGGATGAAGTGGAACCGCTGAAATTCGCACTCAAGAAGATCAATGAATACATTGAAAAAGGAGGAGAGTTTGCAGACGAGGCAGGATATTTTGAAACAGTCATCTCTAACTTGCTTGTCAGGGCCGGAGAAACACTTCCTCCTGTAAGGCCTGCTGTCGAGCCAATGTCGCCGGCTGAGCTCCTGGAATCAGACATCAGAATGCTCGAGGATGAAATCGCGCAGAAGAGAATAGAGCTTGCAGATTCTTACCTTGTTAAAAGCATGAAGAACATAGATATATATCAAGGCGTTCCAAGGGTTGTTCCTCTGCCGGACATACACGGCGGATTCATACAAATGTTAAAGGGCCTTGAGATGGAAGGCGTTATCAAGATAGATGAGCAGACACAGGCATTGCTCGACAGGATGTCTGTTATAGAAGAACAGTATAAGAGACACAAGAGAACCGCAACTTCCAGGCCAGAACTCTATGATTTCAAGGCTGATGAATACTTCGACATACTGCAGGAAATAGACCTGCGCAAGATATTCATTGCAGAACCCGGCACACACATCACAGCAGTGGGGGACTACATGGACAGGGGCATCTATAACACCCAAGTCATTGATTTCCTTAAAGAGCTCGAGATTGTTGCAAAAGAAAAAGGCAGCAAAGTCATACCATTGATGGGAAACCACGACATAGGAATTCTTGTTTTTATGGACCAGGCAATAAAACAAGGATGGTCGTACGACAGAGTCATCAGAGAGGCAAAAGAAGAAGACTTTAAGGGCTACAGTTTCATCAGCACATTACGGTCGTTTGAAACAAAATACGGCAAGGACTGGAAGAGGATAGCCGCAGGATTCAACAAGGACTACAGGCCCTGGCTTGAAAATCTTAAGAAAGGAGCAAAGATAAATAATTTCTATTTCACGCACGGCGGTCTTCATTTTGAAGCAGAATCACTAGAAGATCTAAATGCAAAATATGATGAATTTGTTGCAGATGCTAAACAAGATCCTGCAATGCTGATATACCGTATTTCAGGACCTAACCAGATAATGGGGTATGCAGAGGACTGGTACAATAATGACAGGGTCGAGAGCACTCTCCAGAAAATGGGAGTGGACTTTGTGGTTGTGGGGCATCAAAAAGGCAAGGGGCATCCTGCACGGTACAACAGGTTTGTTGTTGTGATAGACGCAGGCATAAGTCCCGGCTACTTTGGTTTTGCAGCAGGCATAGAGATAGATCAGAAAAAAGGCATCGGCATGAAAGCACAGCACGAACTGAAAGGCAAGGTAGAACTATTGATGCCTGACGAACAGGCGACACAGATAGTCGATGTTGTTCCGACAGAAGCAACAGAAAGAGCAAAGTCAGAGATCGCAGGACTGGAACAGCAGATAGAAGAGAAGAAAAAAGAACTGCAGGAATTAGAAGCGCCGCCCGCTCCTATTGTGCAGCCCGTCACGCATGAGCAGTGGAGAGCAGGCAAAAGGCCTGTAGGCTATGTGGGTACGTCTGAAAGCGTGCGCGAAGCAACAGAACTCGGCATCGACATCGTGGAAACCATTGGTATCAGGGAATACACAGAATTAAGGGCGCTTACAGATAAGATAAGAACTCCGGGAAGCAGTCTGACACAGGATGAAGCAACCAGGGTCGCAGAATTGTCCAGGCTTGCTGTAGAAAAATTACAGGACGCAATAGACGAAGAGATGCTCGCTGTGCCTCCCGGACCGCCTGTTGCGGCAGATGTCTTTTCAAGAGCGAGTTTCATATTGAACGAACTTAAGGCAGAAGGAAAACCAATCATTATGGGAAATGTATATGAGAAGTTGACAAATTACAATCCTAAAGAGCAGGGAGAAATTGATTCTAATATTTTGTATGGAGATAAAAGCCTCACCAAATTTGCAGAGGACAATCGCATGGGAGATTTGATCAATATCGTGCCAGGGGCATTGATGTGGTTCGCTCTTGGCGAGTCGAAAAATGTTCCAGCAGAAAAAGGGCTTTGGCGAACTTATTTCAATCCTAAGATTGAGAATAGGGAGTTTGTCTTCAAGGAGCTTGCATTGAAGC
>WJKV01000134.1 GCA_014728875.1 Candidatus Woesearchaeota archaeon
GCGTAAAAGTCTTTGCAGACAACCAAACCCCAATAGTGAATGAATCATATCATCTGCAGGCAAGAATAGGGGTATGCTACAACCAGTCAACTGAAACTGTTATCTACAACTGGACCAGCCCAGTGATACAGCCAGATGCAGATACAGTAATGCTATTGCACTTTGACAATGACGCAAGCCTTGGTGAGAATGCAACACACATATATGACTTCAGCGGAAATGGCAATAATGCAAGCTGCACATCAGGAAGCTGCCCAACATATGTATCCGGCAAAATAGGGGCTGCAATGCTTTATGCTCCAGGAGAATACGTGACAGTGCAGGACAGCCAGACACTCGACGGGATGGACGAGATAACCATAGAGGCGTGGATAAAAGCAGATGATATCAGCGACTTCCAGATTTTAGACAAGAACCAGTCCTATGAGATATATACAGATCCAGCAGGACATGCAGTGTTCAAGCTGTTCAGCCCTGACGCGACAGTGCAGTCGACAAGCAACATAACAATAGGTCAGTGGCACATGATACAGGCAACATACAACGGCAGTGAAATGAAGCTATACTTTGACGGAGTGCTGGAAAACACAGTAAACAGGTCAGGCTCTGTCGCAGACACTGCAACTCCGATGGCCATAGGCATAGATGCAGCAGACCTTGCATCAGACGGATTTGAGGGGCTGATAGATCAGATTGCAGTGCATAACAGGAGCCTGCCTTCCGCAACATTGAGGGATCATTATCGGCTGAAGAACGGAACCTGGTACTGGTATGCAGAGGCAGACGACAACAGCACAAACACATCGCAGACCGGAGAGTACTTCATAAACATAAATCCGAGCATGCAGCTGCTGAACATAAGTCCTGCATCAGGAAACACCTACTATATTAATGAAACAGCGCTTTTCAGGTATAATGCAAGTTCTGTTCTAGGCATAGACAAGATAAGGTGCGACATAACACTGCCGAACCAGACAATAATCCAGACATACCTGAACAGCACAGGAGGGGACACATACGAAGCGAACTTCACAAATCTCTTGCTGAGAGGCAGTTATTATTATACATGCTATGCAAATGACAGTGTAAATGACGAGAGAGCCAGTTATACAGATTATTTCAGAAGGATTGCGCCCGCCGGAAAGATAGTGGACATCATAACAGGCAACATGACCAAGAACACATACTTTGATTACAATACAACCATCCTTCAGAATTACACCGGGACCTGCAGGCTGAACATAAGCATAAATTCTGCGCGGGTGCCCACAATCTTAATATATAATCATTCAGACACTTCAATGCACAGCGTGATACGGCTTTCTGACTACACTAACGAGGACAACCAGAGCTTTGCTGACAGCGGATGGGCGATAGATCTCTCCCAGATAAACATGACCTCTGCGAACGTGACAGCATACACAGACGGGAATCATCTACTGAAGTGCACGAACGTGACATGGGAGAACCTCACCTGCGCGGATGCGTTCGACTACGAATACGTAAAAGAGGTGCAGAATGGCACCTACTACACACTGCTGCTCAACTCGACCGATCCTATATTTGCCTCGACAGCGATAGGCAATGACAGCATCAATGACTCCACAATGGCAGAGAACGCAGCGACTACCAATTACGGCGCTATCGCACTGATGAGGGTGGGAAGGGCATTCTTTGCAGGCTCTGATTTCAGGCCTATCATACGGTTCAATCTTTCAAATGTTCCAGAAGGGGCGCTGATAACCAATGCAAGCCTGGGGCTTTTTTTCTATAACATACCCACGGGCTTCGACTCCACAGCCTCAAGGAGCTACAGCATACACAAAGTGAACCAGACACCTGAGAGGCCGTGGCAGGAGCTACAGGTCACATGGAACAATTACAATTCGACCAATGCCTGGACAAATGCAGGCGGTGATTTCCTCGCATCTCCCACAGATACCATAAGCTTTGACAGCACTGCATTGGACAGCTTTGTGAGCTGGGATGTCACAGCAGATGTGCAAGATTTCTCTGACAACAGGGATCTGAACTTCGGCTGGGTGATACAGGACACAGTAAGCACAGCCTTAACAAGAAGGGATTTCAGGTCAAAGGAGTTCGGCAATGTCTCGCAGAGGCCGCGGCTTATAATAAATTACAATAGGAAGCCCAATATCTCCCAGGTCCTTCTGAACAGCACGTTCGGGACCAATTTCACGTCAGAGAGCCTCACAAGATATGTGATAAACGCGACAGACCCTGACAACAATTCAATAAAGAACATAACCAACTGGTACATAAACGGGACCAGCTATGCCATCCTGAACATGCTGTTCGAGGCAAACAGCGGGAAAGAGGCAAGCGAGGCAAAGGACTACAGCAGGCCGCAGACAAATGGCACATTGAACGGCCCCGCATGGAACAGGACTGCGGGATACGACGGTTGGGGCGTATATGACTTCGACGGGACAGACGACTTCATCAATGTATCCAACATGCAGGACCTTGACAGTGATTTCACAATGAGCATGCGGGTCTACAGCAACTCAACTGCACCAGATGATGAAGTATTCTTCAGCACAGACATACAGGGCGCGCGGGGCCTGGAGCTCAAGCTTGACAACGATCCGGGCACATTGAGGATAGGGCTCGACAATTCAGGAGGGCTTTCTGCAAAACTGCTCTCGAACACTGTGGTGACAACAAACCAGTGGTATTACTTCGCAGTCACCAGGAGAGGTACCAACTATTCCATCTACCTGGACGGAGCGTTCGAGAACAGCCAGAACGGCACTATAACCAACAATACCGGCGCGTATGTCGGGATGAGAAGCGACCAGGCAAATCACTGGGACGGTCTTATCGACGAGGTGCTGATACTCGACAGAGCGCTCAGCCCGGAACAGATACAGGCGCTCTACAACAACAGAACGGACCGGATCGTATCGCAGGAGACGCAGGCAAATGAGGTCTGGCAGGCCTGCGTCACGCCCAATGACAACTATGAGGACGGGGCAGAGGTGTGCAGCAACAACCTGACGATAGCAGCAGATACCACGCCGCCGAATGTCACAGATGTGGCGGCAGAAAATGCATTGTACGGCATCAATGAGAGCGCACTGATATTCGCGACAGTCAAGGATGATGTGCAGGTGGACACTGTCCTTGCTAACATCACCCAACCAAATGGAAGCTCGGGGATTTTCCAGATGAGTTATTTTGCACAGCTCTCCCGGTACCAGGTATATTACAACCAGACAGGGCAGCTCGGCGAGTATAATGTGACCATTATCGCGAACGACACCTCGAACAACATCAATGATACAGAGACGACATCTTTCATAGTTGTCAAGCCCAACATCACCGCGATTAAATATGACTCTGCAGATCCTGTGCAGGTTGGCCAGTCATTCACCTATCACATCAATATAACCACAGACCAGATTACAGGAAAAGTGCCTCTCGACTTCAGCCGCATAAGGGCGATAACTAATACCACAGAGTTCAAGGACTCGCCGCAGATGCTCTCGACAGCAGCAGGCACCCTGCTTATAGTGTACAACAAGAACATAAACTCATCCTTGTTCCCTGGAAACCACGACATCTATGTGCTGAGATCGACTGACCTCGGCAAGACCTGGACAAAAATACAGGTGACAGACGAATCACAGCACGACATCTTCCCCAACATCTTTGAAGACAGTGCAGGCAACCTGATCATCGTCTATACGCACACCCCCGGCAATGCAAGCATCTGGGCAGGCGGCGATGTCTGGCTCGTCAATTCGACAGACGACGGGCAGACCTGGGGAGAGCCGTATGCCATAATCACCAATTCAACCTTCACCATGAGAGAGCCCGTCATGGAGCAGGATTCGTCAGGCATGTACTATATTGTCTATGAAGCAGGAGACGGGGAGGCCTACATACACAATTCCACACAGTACTGGACAGGATGGCCGGCCCAGAGGATACAGCTGACGAACAACTCATACGGCGACGTCGATGTAGAGATACATGTGATAAACGACACCTTCTATTTCGCCTGGGCACCTTTCGACCCTGCGGATTCGAATGTGTCTGACCAGGACATCTGGTTCGCCAACACAACAAACCCTTTGGTCTTCAACGCGCTCGACGACAACAGGATCAGGCTGACGAACAACCAATTCCGGGAGTACGAGACATCAATCACTGCAGACGAGGACGGTTTCCTTTACGTCGCCTGGTCCGGAACAACGAACATCTCGGACAATTCCTGGGGATACGCAGAGCAATACAACAGGACATCGAACGAGCTTTTTGTCGCGCGAAGCTTTGACCTCGGCAAGACCTGGAACATAAGGGCGGCCACAGACAACAATATATCTGACGGCTATCCTGGGGTTGCGCAGACCGGCACTGAAAGCCTGTTCTATCTCTCATCCCTGGTGGGGGATAACGACACCCAGACAATGCAGATAGGTTTCGCCCAGAGGGACTTCTCGCCCCAGGACGCGATCAATGTGACAGTGACAGACCGTTATCCGCAGGAGCTCATCATACAGTCCATAACAGACGGAGGCGTGGATGTCGGGAACAACATCATCAACTGGTCCTTTGAGGTGATCTATGCCGGACAGACAAACCAGATAAGCTTCACCTCAATAGTAAACCAGACCACGCTGAACAACACCCTGCTCAACAACACTGCGAACATCACCTGGTACGATCCGCAGGGAAGGGTGGTGGACACCGTCACAGTGAATGAGACGACTTTGGTCCTGGATAATGATCCGCCGAGCGTCACAGAACTTGATCCGAACGGAAATCTGACAAACCAGTCCCTTCCTGTGCTGATAAGTGCGAATGTGACTGACGATGGAGTCATCGATACTGTATTCGCAAACATCACTCTGCCTGGAGGCAGTATTCAAATACTATACATGTATCTGAACACCACAACAGGCAGGTATGATGTTCTATTCAATAATACAGGTACACTCGGAAGATACAATTATACTATATTTGCAAATGACACTACAGGCAATATAAATTATACAGAGTCTGCATATTTCATCGCAATAAATTCGCCTCCTACAACACCTACCAACCTGACATGCAATGGAGGCACTTGCAATGCAACATTCAATAATACAATTGATTTCAACTGCTCTGGAAGCATTGATCCTGACAATGACACTATAACATATCATGTGGAATCATATTATGCACCAGACATAGGAGCGAGAACAATCGTGGATGCAGAATTCGAGTCTGACAACGAGAGCTTTGTCTATCAAGACGACATATATGGAACTTCTGCACCAGTACAGGCAGTCGGACAGAGAGTGCTTGACGGAAATTGCACAAGCGGATACTGTGTGAATGTTGAATTGAACCTCAACAGTCCGACAACAGGCCCTACCTTCTCTGGCGGATGGAACAGAACTTTCAATGTGACGGACAATCCGGTACATGTTGAAGTATCGTTCGATTATAAGATGAGGCTGGACGACCTGACTGAACAAACCTTTGATTTTATAGAGATACATTATAGAAATATAACTGACAACTCCACTATTATTGGTCCTCAGTTAGATGGTGTCGCAGGAACAGATGGCAATGATGAGGTTTTGTCAGGCACTATATCATACACAGCTCCAATAAGTAGCGGTCAGTATTATTTCGATGTTGGCTGTAAATTGACAGCAGACGCGACGAACGAGAACGGAGAATGTTGGATCGATAATATTGAGATTGTTGCGATAAACACGACAGATACTATTATGGAATGGAGAGAGATTGGCGCGCACCTGGAGAATGAGACTTTCTTATGGAATCCAGCTTCCTTGATAAGCAATACACAGTCTAATATAGATTTCAGATGCAGAGCAATCGACAATGTTTCATTAACTTTCTCTGGCTATTATACTGTTGGAGGAAACGCCACTATAATACCTGAAGTGAATCCGCCAAGCGTGATACTGAATTATCCTCCTGACAATTTCAGCACTACTATACCTGCAATAAATTTCAACTGGACTGCCATAGACGGAGAGGATATCAATCTTACTTGTAATCTCACTATAAATGGAACTGTCAATGCTTCGAACATCATTTCGCTAAACGGAACGCCTACTAACTATTCTATAATAGACTTCAGCGTAGGGGATTATTACTGGAATGTGACCTGCTGGGATTCAGGCAATACAAACACTTCTGAAACAAGGAAGTTCACTATACTGCCCCCTAAGCTGATATCCTTCACTTTGACCCTGCCCGGCCAGGCGCCTGTGCAGTGCAACGGCAGCCTCCCGTATCCGAGCACTGCGAGCATGGAATTCAACAGCTCGAATGGAACAGAAGTAAACGTAGATCCTTGTGTTGTGGGCAATGGTGCGTGCCAGAACAGCACAGAGCCGTTCTTCATGTTCTCTAACACAGGCAATGTCAACTTGACATGGGCGGTCAACCTGAACCAGTCCTTCCCTTCTTCATTGAGATTGAAGGCAAACACTGTCTACAACGGGACAAATGCTACAAATGTGACAACAAGCGCCCTGAACCTTTCAGTGAATGTAGCAGCGAATGCAAATGTGAGCGGATTCTTCTTCGGCGATTTCGTGGGGGCCCTTGCAAACGACACTTCCCACAGAGAGCTCAGGCACAAGGGAAGAGAATATAATTCTACATAAGACAGTATAAGCAAAAGAAACAGGCTGTAACCTTCGGATTCTTTAGTTTGAGCAGTCAAGCACATAGTTTCAACCTCGTTCTTAATAACCACATAAGAAGTAAAATACACTACATGTGAAGTATTGATAATTTACATATAAAGTAAAGTATAGAAATATTTAAATATTTCAACTACATGATAAGTAACAGTGGTTGGTTTCAAGAGGAGATTAAGCTGAAAACAAAGGCTTTCAAGAACAAAGAGGATAGTATTTCTAATAATTCTTCTAGTACAAGCTCTGACGACCTGCTCTTGTCAGCCATGTCAAAGGATGATCTAAAGAATGTCCTCAGACGGATTTCTGCGCATCTAGAAAAAAGATGCGGCGTCTCAAAAGAAGAACAGCAGAAGATGCTGTTCGAAGAAGAGGAAAAAACAGTGCCTGTCGAAGCGTTCGGCACAAAACTAAGCCCTTCTGAATCACTTATCAAGTTCCTTAAAGAGAATGAGAAAGAGAATTATCATGAAATAGCAGTTGAACTGAACCGGGATGAAAGGGGCATCTGGAGCGGATACAGGAGAGCCAAGCAGAAGATGCCAAGAAGATATTCTGTCAGGAAACCAGCCGCCAATATACCTGTTTCTATCTTCAAAAACAGGGAACTGTCTATTCTTGAGAATGTTGTCATGTTCTTAAAAGATTCTTTGAATTGGAAGCTCGTTCAGATCGCACGAATTCTGAACAAGAAACCAACCACCATCAGCACCGCATATTCTCGCGCCAAGGAAAAATCAGGCGCGAAACAAGTGAAAGGAAAAGGAGGTGATAGAAGAAAGAAAATGGAGGTGAGTGAAGAATGAAAAGGAAAACGGAGGTGAGAGAACAATGAGAACAAAGAACCTTGTGATAATCCTGGTTTTCGTGGTGATCGCGGTCATCGCAGTGGCCTATGTCATGAAAAGTCCGGGAATTGTGCAAGACAAAGAAGCAGAAGAAGCAGAAAAGAACGATCGCATTGTCATAGAACTGGACAAAGGAACAGAGAAAGAAGCAGCAGATGAAACAGAGACTGGAAAGAAGGCAAAAGAAATGACAGATGATGACAAGAAAGCTGTGCTTGACAAGCGCATAGAAGAGAAACTGAATCCAACGCCCGTGCCAAAGACAGAGGACGGCACTGTTGTGATGAACGAGGAATTTGCAATGAAGAAGGGCGATTTCCCTATAGTGAAGACCGCAGAGCTTGAAGCGGGCGCCAGGTACAATGTCTACTTTGAGACAGGCAAGCAGATTCAGTTCGTAGTGTACAACCAGAGATTCTATGATATGTGGAAAGAAAAAGGTACGCATACCATAGCAAAGGCCACGACAAACAGCGTATCTAAGTGTTGTCAAAAAAGCGGAAGTTTCAACTTCGATGTGAATGTAGACGAAGGCGGAACTTTCTATTTTGTGTTTGACGGCGCCCAGATACCTGACAAAAGCCAGTTGCCTAAAAATGGGAAATTGGTGGTGAGGAAAAATGAAAACATTTGAACAAGAAAGGGGTGAAAACAAATGAACAAAAAACTAGTAATCGTAGCATTGTTTGTAGTAATTGCAGTTATTGCGGCACCTATCGCTGTTGCGCAATGTTACACCACGACGACGGTCTACTTCAATGTCGGGACACTAATATCGTTTACCTTGACATTGCCAGGCCAGAGTCCTGTATCGTGTAACAGCACCGGAGCTGCGACAGCTGCAATAGAGTTCAACAGCACGAATGGAACCGTGATCAACGTGGATCCATCTGTTGTCGGAGGAACAGCTCAAAGTAACGGCGTTCCAATTTTCGTATACGACAACACAGGAACGACAAACATCAACCTGTCCACGTACCTGAACCTGGGGCTTCCAGCGTGCATGAACCTGACAGGAGCTACAACCTTTGCAGGAGCAGACAACGGAGCTGTGATAGACAACTCGACGAACACCACAGTTGTCAACAGTTATGCGCCAGCTGCAGGTACGCAGGACTGGTACATGAAGGTTGACTTCAACAACTGTACAGCATCAGACACGACGTCGAGAACCTTGACCAGCCAGGCAATACAGACATAAAGGCAATGAAAAACAGAGTTGTTTTTTTATTTGTTTTTACTTTGTTTTTTTCATGTCTTTTTTTTTCCTTTATTTAAAAAAAGGAAACAAGAGAGAAAAAATGGAAGAAAAACGAGGTGAAAAGAAAATGGAAAGGAAAAAGATCCTTGCAGTATCATCTATCGCCTTGCTGCTGATCGCAGGCATGCTCCTTGCAGGGTGCGGAACAAAAGAGACAGAAGCGCCCGTCAAAGAGATAGCCTATGATCCAGAACTGGAAGAAAGGATCAGGATGGCAGAAGAAGGAAATGAACAAATCAGCGAGAGGCCTGACTATCTTCCGCCGGCAATGTTCAAGGAGCTGCCAAAGTTCCCAAAGGACTTTTACAGAGTCAGGACTTTGGTGAGAATAGGGAGAATCGCTGATCTTGAGAACCTTGAACCCAGATACTGGCTGCAGCCTGAATTTTTTCCTGAGTTTGAAAAAATAGGCGTGCCTCTGCTGCTGGACGCACCGACTGACAGATGGGGAGCCTACGGCATATCCTCATATCCAGGAGATTCGATAGCGAACATTGTTGCAGGAGACACCCTGGACCTGTATTTCTTCATCAAGAGCAGCTATCTGGTGGAGACGTATCAGGGAGTGCATCTTGTGCCGAAATTTCCACAAAATGCAGAGATCCCTGAAGGCGTGACATTCCCTGACGGAACAAAGGAAGTGCTGAATCCTGAAGATGTAGAAGATTATTTCGACATAGAGATCAGCCCTAATCCGTTCATTCTGGAGCCTAATTTCCCTATATACCAGGTAAACGGCACCAGAAAGATACAGGTGAAGATAACGCCAAGAGAGGATACGCCGCTCGGGAACTATGTGATTGCCTTTGACACAGGCGAGGTCCCGGAGGAAAAAGAACAGGAATGGCAGAGACAGTATCTGAACCTGTACGCGAGCGGAAGCATGACCAAGATAGAGAGGCCCTACTATCAGGTGTATTTCACAGTAAGTGCTCCGCCTGAGGAAGAGGCAAGTGCAGAAACCACGGAAAACGAAATTGAAAATGAGGAGGTAGCCGAATAAAATCGTTGCTGAAAGATCACGATTAAGGGACTAGAAAATGGATAATAGCTATTGCAAATGGATGAAGATCGGATTGATGTTTGTGATAGCTTTAGCTCTAGTCTCATTTGTTTCAGCAACGTGCCAAACCGGCACTCCTTTCTTCTTCAATGTCAATGTAGACGATGCAGCGCCCAACATCACTTTGATTCATCCTCAAGACAATTTCACGGCAAAGAAGAATTTCATCAACTTCACATGGAATGTCACTGACAATGTAGATGCCAATCTATCATGTAATTTGACCATAGATGGCATTGTAAATGCAACAAATATAACTTCAGCAAACGGATTATTAACTAATTATACAGTGACCGGATTGAACGATGGTACGCATTCATGGAATGTAACTTGTGCAGATGACGACGGCAATATAAACACAAGCAAAACAAGAACTTTCCTTGTGGACACTAAACTGCCCGGAGTAAATCTCATATTCCCTCCAAACAACCATTACACATCGCAAACAGGCTTTAACTTCACATGGATAGCTGTGAACGGATTTGACACTAATCTGACCTGCAATCTGACGATTGATGGTGCTGTGAATGCATCAAATATAGCATCGTTGAACAATACGCTGACCAATTACAGCGTGGGAGGATTGAGCGAGGGAGCACATACATGGAATGTTACTTGTGTAGATGATGCGAACAATGTGAACATAAGCGAGACAAGGACCTTCACGATAGACCTGACGCCGCCTACTGTGACAGTATTGAACTGCACACCAGATCCTGCAGATGGCGGCGCGGCAGTGACATGTACAGCGAATGTGACAGACAATATACAGATAGGAACTGTCTTTGCCAACGTGACGCACATCAATGGTTCTGTGCTGCCGCAGACAACGCTCTGCTCTGGAAATGCCACAGTACAGCTGTGCAATTTCACTTACACAGAGACAACATCGAAAGGACTGTACAATGTAAGCTGGCTGGCAGATGATCCTGCAGGAAATAATGACACTGCAAAAGACAACTTCACTGTACTGGATGTCAGCTCTCCTGTGATAACTCCAGTAAGCTGTGTTCCGGATCCTGCAAACATCGGCGTGACTGTGAATTGTACTGCGAATCTGACAGATAACCTGCAAATTAGCGCAGTCTGGGCGAATGCGACCCATGCGAACAGCTCTGTCATACCACAAAATGTTGCTTGCATTGGAACGAATAAATCACAATCGTGCAGCTTTATCTTCACAAAAACCACGATAGCAGGACTGTATAACGTGACCTGGTATGCCAATGACACGAGCAGCAATAATGCAACACCTGCACTTGACAATTTCAGTGTTGCTGTTGCGCCGGCTGCGCCGGCTGCGCCTACTAGAGGGAGCGGAGGAGGCAGCGGCAGCGCTGCAAGAAGAACATATCAGAGAATACCCAAACCAGAAGAGAAACCACCAGGGCCGCCGACAAAAATCTCAGAAGTTATCAAGAAATACAAGCCAGAAGTAGAGAAACCAGAAAAACCAGAGAAACCTGAAGTCAGAAAACTTGCAGCACTCCCTGCTGAAGAAAAGGTTCCAGAAAAACCTAGGATATTGCTGCTGACAATATTGATGCTCATCTTCATAATCCTGTTCATCATATGGTACTACTGGTGGCGCATACTCGGAGGAAAGAAAAAGAAGAAGAGATACATCCAGCACAAGCAGTATGATGTTCCGACCAAGAAACTGGAAAAACTGGACCAGGGATGGGTGAGGATGATCAGGAATGCAGAAAGGAGCAAAGACAAAGCAGGCACTGCCAGGATTATAACAGAGAAGCCGAAACCTCTCAAACAGGCAAAAGCAAAGAAACCCAAGATAAAGATTGCCAAACGTGCAGAAGAAGAAAACCTTGATCAGGACTGGCTGAGGATGATCAGCAATGCAAAGAGAACAGTGACGACAAAGAGACCAAGCAGGCCTAGAATCAAGGCAGAGACGGTTGCAAAAACAGGAGTATTGCCGAAAAAAGAGAGCATCCTGGGAAGACTGCCTAAGATCAGGATGCCTAGGATAGACACTGAAAAGATGCAGAAATATGGCGCTGTCATGATCGACAGAGTCAAGCAGGTCGAACAGGCGATAAAGATCCTGAAACCAGAGAGACCGAAGAAAATAGAAAAAATAGAAAAACCAGAACTAAAAACAAAAATAAAAGAAGAGCCAAAAGAGGAAAAGATAAAAGTAATCAAGAGCAGACAGAATAAAGAAGAAATCATCAACAAGATGCAGAAGGCAATGAAGTTCAAAGACAAGAAACAGGAAAGAACAAAAACCATTCCAGGACCGGCAGAAAGGCCGAGCAAGGAAACTGCCAGAAAAGAAGAAAAATCTGCTGAAACCAGAACAGAACAGAACAAAGAAAAAGACCCTGTAATAGAGAAACTGAAGAACGTATATAAGCTGTGATTCTGAAAAAAATAGCCCCGCGCGGATTCGAACCGCGGTCGCCAGGGCCAGAACCTGACATGATTGGCCACTACACTACGGGGCTGTTGGAAAGAAAGATTCTGAATCTGTTTAAAAAGGTTGTTGTTTTATTATACTTATTTTAATATTTAGTCACAAATTTATTTAAAGAATAAACAACAATTATTATTTATGCACAACCTAAAAAACGGCAAAGGATCTTTCAAAGGTTTGAAGCCAAGATTGCAACAGTTTGGCTGTTAGATGATTGGAACTATGAAGTAGAATTGGAAGATTTCAAAGATGCAAATTATTGTATAGATAAATCGAAGAGATATGACCGGACTTCTGCTTGAGGGGCTTGCGCGAGAAACGGGATAGCCCCGCGCGGATTCGAACCGCGGTCATTGGATCCAAAATCCAATATGATTGGCCACTACACCACGGGGCTGTAAACTAGCAGAATCCAGATTCATTTATAAATGTTACTTAGGGCTTAAGCTGTAATTTTGGCTGTGTTCACAGCTTGTTTATCTGCTTTACTCTTCGAGTATGCCGTTTCTCTTTGCTGAATATCGTCTCTAGAAATGCCTGCACCATTTTCAGCGCATCTTTTTCCTTGACATCGTCTGCGCCTATGCAGAGGACGTTCGCATCATTGTGCTCTCTTGTTTTCTTTGTTTCTTCTACAGAATGGCATACTGCAGCTCTTACGCCTGAGAATTTGTTGGCAATCATCGCCATGCCCTGGCCGCTCCTGCACAATAGAATTCCTTTCCAGTCAGGATGTTCAGAAATATCTCTTCCGACCCGTTCTGCGAACTGCGGATAATCATCCTTTGGATCAGGCTTGAATGCGCCTATGTCTTCGTATTCAAAACCGAGCTCGTCCAGTTTCTTTTTAATCTTCTCCTTAAGTTCATAACCGCCGTGGTCAGCGCCGATAACTATCATCTAAATCACCTCTTATTAAAAATTTATTTTCTTTTGCTGCTGAATCCGACAACAGCAATCAAAAGCATTATGACTACAATTACAAAGATGCCGATGCCTGAAAGCACTGCTATCTCTGACTTGTTCTGTGAAAAAAAGCCTGACAAAGAATTTGACCTGTCTTCGTTTCCCACATTTGCCACCTGGAAACCTGTCGCGAACTTTTCCGGCTTCAGTTCTTTTGTCTTGCCCTGCGCAAGGTCATAGGCTGACGGGCAGGTCACCAACAGATCGACACTCTCTATCAGCTGGCCGCCTGTGTGATCCACAACCACATTCACAGGATATATCCCGCCTTCTACAACATCTGCGATCTGCAGGGTATAACTTTTCTCCAGAATATTGTTGCCTGGATAAGGCTTGATAAGGGCGCTGTCCTGCAGTTCTATCCCGAGCCTGCTGTTCAAGACAGTGATCCTTGCAGTGTCTGCGAGTTTTCCCCTGTTCTCTATCTTCAGGTTCAATTGCGTTCGTTCTCCGCACAAGGCACCTGCCGGAACAACAGACGGTTTGTACAGGTGCATGTCTCTCTGCTTCCTCAAGATTGAAAGAGGAAACACGAATCTTGCATTCTGAAGACTGCCTTCATCGTCAGTCCCTGCGGCCCTCATCTCTACAA
>WJKV01000132.1 GCA_014728875.1 Candidatus Woesearchaeota archaeon
TATCAGTTCTGCATGCGCTTCTACATTTGTGCCTGCAGTCTTGAAATTTCTGATTGCGTCTTCTATTTTTGCTTTTCTTTTTTCGTAGGATTCCTTTGTTTCTGCCAGCCTTAAATCTATCTTTCCCAGATGAAGGTGGATGTAACCGTGGACTCTTTCCAATTCTCTGTATCTTGCATTCCTCGTTCCTCTCCGCAAGACATTGATATTAACTCCAATATTCTCCAATCCGTGTTTTAGATTGTTCAAAGCCTGAGGTCGTTCCTCAACATAATTGCCTTTCAGCATCTCGATTCTGCCGGCGACTGCAAATGCATAAGGATAAGTCGCTTCTTTTTTGGTCGCTTCCCTTGTATAGCCAAGCGCGATTTTTCTAAGTTCAACGCCTTTGTCAAAGCTAGGCTCCCACCTGTGCTTTTCGCAGTACAGATCTGCCAGGTAGCTCCATTCGAATGGTGTTCTGCTTCTTTGTTCTTCGAGTCTTTTGATTTCGTCTTCGACCATCTGTTTCAATGGTTTTGTTTCTGGGTCTTTTGCTTCTGCGATTCTGCTGAATGGCAGTATGCTTCCCAGTGTCCATGCAGCTGCTCCTGCTGCAGTTCCTTTTGCAGCTCCTTCTAGAAAGCCTCTTCTGCTGCATCTTCCATTCTCTAAGAAATCTGCGATCCTGAAGAAGATGTTGTCTTCTTCTGGTTTTCTTTTTGGAGCTTTGTCTGCCATACATGTAATAGGTTAATATCTCATATATAAAGCTTTCGGTATGTTGTTACCTTATGATGACAACACAAATGTTTCAAAACATATATATAGCAGAGAAGCTCTCAGGGATGCTTAATGGCAGAAACCACTGCGGATTTGCCTGAAGAAGGCTTAAATCCGCCGAAAAAAGAGGATATAAAGAGTATAGGAGTTCTTTTTCCTGGCCAGGGCAACCAGTACAGAGGAATGGGAAGGGCATTATGCGAGCAGTATCCAAGTGCTTTGGAACGATACAAGACAGCTGCAAGAATCCTGGGAAACGGCAGGAGACAGCCCCTGCCTCTTGAAAACCTGTTCTTGGAAGGGCCTGCAGATCCGCTGATGACATTTCTTGCGACTGTGATCTATTCTGTTGTATTGTATGAGACAAGGGTGGAGCTTGAAGAAGAAGAAGGGCTGGAGCCCAAGATATCAAATCCTGCGTTCTTCGCAGGCATGTCAGCAGGCGAAGCTTCTGCATTGTATGCTGCGAGGGCAATGGAATTCAATGATTTTGTGGCCTTGTGCAGGCACAGGGGAAGGAATGTCATAAAAAAGTCATACGACGGCAAATGCATGCTGAAGCTTGCAAACATTGAGGATGCTGCAGAACTGGATGATGTGTGCAAAAAAGTGGGAGCAGAATTCGGACTGTGGAATGCGCCTGACACTATTGTATTGACAGCAGAGCCAGAAGAGATACAGGCAGCAAATAAGACCATAATTGACATGGGCAGGAGCAATTGGAAGCCGAAAGAACTGAATATCAACATACCTTACCACAGCAGCAAACTGAAAGGAATTGCTGAGAAATGGTGGAGAAAGGCGTTGAACTACTTCCATATAATGAGAAGATTGAGAAAACCACAGATACCTGTGATTGCAAATGCGACAGCAGAGCCATATGCAGAAGATGCAGACGCTCCTGAACTGCTGGAAAAACAGTTCTATACAACAGTGCTCTGGTATCATTCGATGATGAAGTTTGTCTTCGGCAGGGATGCGAAAGGGAATCCGCTGGCCAACCAGCACACTGTCGACGCAGTGGTGGAACTGGGACCCAAGATAAGGCCGAACAGGCCCGGCGGCGGTTCATTGTCAAGCCTGCTCTCAAGATTTCCGTACAAAAAACCAGTGCTTCATCTCACGAGCGAAGCCCAGCTGAGAAATGTGAAGTTCGCCTATTGATTCGCGATTATGATATTGCCTCTTCCTTTCTTTATCTTCTTTATTTTGCCCTGCTCTTCAAGGTCTGCGATTATCAGGCTTATCTTTGCCTCTGAATAAGAAGGATATCTCTTTCTTATGTCCAACTGTGTAGTTCTTCCGCCTTCCTGTTTTATGAAACTTAAGATCTTGTCTGCATCGTCCTCTGTTTTTGATTCCTTTTCCTGTTTCTTGGCCTCAAGCTCTTTTTCTCTTTTTTTTATCTGCTCTTCTTCGGTCTCAAGCAGCTTTTTCTTATAACCTTTTTTCCTTATTTTTTTGATTATCCAATATGCAAAAAAAACAACAACCACTGCAATGAAGATCCTGAACAAAAGCAGGTATGCGCCTACGAGAGGGCCCGGTTCTTCTTCAAGGCCGACATCAATATTCTCTGTCTCTTCCAACAATTCCTCTTCTGTTTCCAATGACTCAAACAAGATGAGATCAAGAACGTATTTCTTTTCCTCTTTTATCTTTATGGTGTCTGTCTCGCTTGCTATCAACCTGCCTGCTTCATTGTATCTCTTTGCAGTTATTGTGTATTCTCCGAGACTGACCTCAAACATGTATTCTCCGTTCTCTGTGACATCCTTTTCACCATCCAGCTGGACCTCTACATTGTTTATCCTGTTCAATGAATAGTCATATACAACACCCTGGAGGACAGCTGCCTGTACAGTGCTGATTATCATTAAAAGAAAGAATGCTGTGAAAAATGCAAATTTCAGTTTCATTTTATAGCTGTAAGATGCTGGTGATTTATATAACTTGTGATGGCTTCATACAAAAACAGCTCTAAATCAGGAAAAAAGGCCTTTTTGAGCTTATTTTTGTATTCTTAAGATTGCTAAAGTTTCGTAAAGTGTTAGGATAGATAATAACTCTTGATTGCTGAGACTTTAACAAGTTTCTATTTAAATAATCCTGCCCATATAGCTTATTGGGTCAGCCAAAAACACGAAGCTTATCCCAAACTAAAGATGCTTTGATAATCTCAAAGCCAACAAAAACCAATAGAATTAATCCCCGAAACACCAAAGCCTTGCCCAAGCCTTTTGGCTTTGGTGTTCATATTCAAAACATTTATATACGACAATCGGTTGGAAAACCGCATAACAATCGTCGTGGAGGAAAGGAAAAATGATAAAGAAATTGTTTGTATTTTTTGTTCTTGCGCTGTTCCTAGTTTCAGTTGTGCCTATGGTTGCAGCAGAGAACAATGGTAAAGGCGGAGGAGGTGCAGATGCAGAAGCTGTTTCTGTTGATGCTGAAGAAGCTCCAGAGCCTGTAAAAACAAGAGAAAAAGTAAAAGAGCGTGTCAGGGAAGAAGTGAATGACAGAGCAGAGAAAGCCAGAGAAGAAGCAAAAGAAAGAAAAGAGACTGCATTAAAGAAAGCAGAAGAACGAAGAGAGATGGCTGCAGAGAAAGCAAAGCAAAGAAAAGAACTCGTCCTTCAAAAAAGAAAAATAGCAAAAGAGAGGGTAAAGCAGCTTGAAATGCAGTTCAAGGAAGCGAAAAGAAGATACAATGAGGCAAAAGAGAGATATCAGGAAAGAAGAGAGACTTTCCTTGAAAGAAAAAGGCTGATGAAAGAATGTGAAGGACAGGAAACAGAAGAATGCAGGATTGCAAGAAGAGATGCGAATGATGCTGCAAAGGCATTCCTGAAAAACGGAATCGAAAGGGCACAGGGTCATCTTGAGCAATTGAGAGCAAGATTAGAAGCTGCAGAAGGCATGTCTGAAGAAGAAGTAAATGAAATATCAGAAAGGATCACAGAACAAGTGATGGAGCTTGAAGAACTGAACCAGCAGGTTGAGGATGCTGAAACAAAAGAAGAAATCAAAGAAGTCGCAAACCAGCTGGAGAATACATGGAAGAATCAGAAAAAGAAAGCTAACAAGTTCGCAGGAAGAGTAATCCATGCAAAGGTCGGAGAGATCGTTGTTCAGGCGCAGCAGCTTGAAAAGAAACTGGAAAGAACGCTTTCCAGGCTTGAATCCAAAGGTGTTGACACGAGCGGATTTGCTGTTGATGAATTCAACAACTATGTTGAGACTGCAAGAAGCAAATTTGAAGAAGCAAGAACCTTGTTCGAAGAAGGAAAGGTCGACGAGGCCAAAGCTCTTGTCAGAGAAGCTCATCAAAGCCTGAAAGAAGCGCACATGGTCCTGCGGGATCTTGTGAGGGGAATAAATACTGCAGGCGGAGATCTTGAAGCTGAAGACGAGATAGAAGACGCAGAAGAAGCTGCTGAAGAAGCAATGGAAGACGCAGAAGAAGCTGCTGAAGAAGCGATGGAAGATGCAGAAGACGAAGAAGAGATGGCAGAAGAGGATGCTGAAGAAGAATCCGCAGACGAGGAGCAAGAAGAATAAGGAGACTGAACGGGGAGTGATAAAATGAAAAGAATCTTATTGGCTTTGATGATAATTGCTCTGGTCTTGACGGCTGTTGGGTGCGCAAAAAAAGTTGCAGAAGAAGAGCCGGCTGAAGCAGAAAAGAAGGACAGTGTTGCTGAAGTCGGAGAAGAGACAGCAGCTCTTGAAGAGATGGAGCAAAATCTGGATCCGGACAATGTAGAGGGTCTGGATGACATTGGTTCCTTATTCGAGGACTATTAGTTTTTTTTATTTTTTATTTTTTTAATTTAAACATGGAAAAAGAGCTGATTACCGGAAAACTGAAGAAGATTGACAGTTCTGTTAGTTCTATTGAAGAAAAATACAAGGAATGCAAGAATGCGCTCGACAAATTAAAGACTTCCAGCAAGTTGGATCTCAGCCAGGGAAAGACGAGCCTTGACATCCTGTCCGGCAGGATAAAAGAGACCCAGGAGATGATCGAAGAGTTCAAAACCAACCTGAAAGAGGCCATCAAGCTGTTGCAGCAGATGGCAGCGACAACAGAACTGAGCCAGGTGCAGAGGAAAGTCGACAAATGGCAGCCAGAGAACCTTCTTACAATGGAGATGCTTGAGAGCATGCTTGAAGAATTATGAGATCACAAGAAAGTGTTGAACAATATCGCGATCACCAGGATCTGCGGCACAGTTATGATAGGAAGCCAGACAGCTGTTCTTTTGCCGATGTTTGTCCATAACAGGCCTATTTCTGTGTAATCCGTGGCAACGCCTGCCATGAGAAAGATGAACGGATTTCCGAGCGCTTTCACTTTGTTGAAGATCTCAAAAGCAATCGGTGAGCTGCCTTCACTGCAGACCTCTATGACAGTCGCAAAAGCCAATGTCAACAACAACCCCGTGATATCGGGTCCGAAGTACTGCATGAA